>NZ_CAJTCF010000030.1:0-44661 GCF_910574735.1 Duncaniella muricolitica
CCGATTTTCGCTGTTTTTTTAGTGTATGCCCGGTTTTCAACTTCCTGAGAATCGAATATACGAACTAATCTCGAAAAATTCCAGATTATTCTAAAATATTCAATTCTCAGAGGCTTTAATCAGAGGAGTTCTGCAACACCCTCGAGCATAACCAATAACTCTTTTCGTAGCCATGATAACATCTTTATTATTTGATGCAAAGTTAGCAATAAAAATACATCTATGCAAATATTGTCAGGACTACAGCTTCGGTGTTGCGTACGCCTTGCTTGTGGAAGCTGATGCGGTCGGCCGAGAAGGGGATGTGGGAGTATTTGGTGATGTATTCGGGGTCGATGACCATGCCGTGGTTGTCCATGCCGCAGAGGTCGAAGACTTCGCTCCGGACTACGTAGAGTGTGCCGAATTTTGAGACTATGAGGTCGAAGTCGACGCCCCATTTGACTACGCGGTCGTTGACCGACATTACTTTGTGGTAGTTCTGGTTGCTGAGATGTTCGATCAGTCCCGAGCCGGCAAGGAGTACTTTGCGAGTCGATCCGTTAGAGCCTGAGAATGCTTGTCGCATCAGGGATGTCATTGTGGGGTTGTCGATGGTCTTGTAGGTGAAGTCATGGTCGGTCTGATGCCATATGCCTCCGGTGAGCATGATTTCGGTGCCTTCTTCGAGTGATATTTTGGCTTTGTTGCCAAACATGAAGGATCGTTCCATGCACATGCGCATGTCGAGGATGGCTACTTCTTCCTGGTCGGAGAATGTCCAGCCGACTTCTTTGTCGGAGAGCCGCTGGAGGAGGGATTCTTCAATCTGGCTCTTGAATATCTGACAGTAGTTGGAGTTTTTGACCGGTAGGGCGTTGTAGCGTGGTGTCTGGACGTCGAGCTCGCCGGCTGCGCGGCCCATGCGTACGATTTTGGTGTCTTTGGTGATTGTCGGGAGGTTGTATTGTCCGTCGTCGTTATATTCGATGTTGGTGGGATGGATGGTGACTGAGCGTCCGTCTGATTGGGAGATGTAGCCTATGAGCTGCCGCCCTTCGTCGGTTTTTACGGTGGGGAAGAATACGGTGTCGGACTCGGAGAGGTAGGAGTTGTCGATGACTGATAGGATGAAGGGCTCGCCTTTGGCGTAGCTCCGTGAGTGGAGTGTGGTTTTTACGGCGGTTGTGCCGGGTTTTATGTCGACGGAGTAGTAGTCGACTTTCATTGATCCGCTGTTGCGCGCGCCTGCCATTCGTGAGATCTGGTCGAGGGGGGTGGAGGAGGGGCGTATGCGGGCTACGCGTTCGTCGATGTGGCTGCGGAGAAGGGTGGGGGAGACTTGCTGGGTTACTTGTGTTGTTGTCATGGTTGTTAATTTGGCCTTCGGCCAAAGGTTATGAGGTTATAAGGTTATAAGGTTATAAGGTTATGAGGGGGTCGCGCTTCCGCGCTCACACTTTTTCAAAGGTGGGCGAGCTGAAGCTCTTGGCATGGACAAAGCTTCGCGCTGGTGGGTGTCGCGCTTCCGCGCTCACACTTTTTCAAAGGGGGCGAGCTGAAGCTCTTGGCTTTGACAAAGCTTCGCGCTGGAGGGGGTCGCGCTTCCGCGCTCACACTTTTTTCAAAGGTGGGCGAGCTGAAGCTCTTGGCATGGACAAAGCTTCGCGCTGGTGGGTGTCGCGCTTCCGCGCTCACACTTTTTTAAAGGGTGGCCGGGGCGGGGTGAGGCTCTATAGGTCCCAGATGCTTGGCCGGGGGGCGGTGAGGACTCTTGACGTGGGGTCGTCGGGGGTGGGGGTGGCTTCTTTTCGCATCAGTTCCCAGAGACTGAGGTCTGGATGGGTAGGAGTCGGGTGGGGTGACTCTTCGGACTGTGGGGCTAATGGGCTGGATGGGGCAGATGGGCCGGATGGGGCTAATGGGCCGGATGAGGCAGATGAGGCGGATGGGCCTAATGGGGCTGATGGGGCAAATGGGGCGGATGAGGCAGATGGGCTTTGAGGCTGCTGGGCAGGGTGGGATGACTGTTGTGGCTGGGGGGCAGGGTGGGGTGGCTGCTGTGATTGCTGTTGTTGTGGGGTGGGGGTCATGGTGGTGTTTTTTAATGGGGTTATGTTTGATGTTGCAAAGTTAGGGTGGGTTTTGGGGGGAAATGGTGCGATAATGTCGCGTCGATTGGTGGTAAGCGAAAAATTTGTATTAAATTTGTGGATATTTTGCTGTGTGTGGCTGTATGCACGTGGCCAGATATTTACAGACTATGGAAAAAAAGAGTATTCTTCCGGCTCTCCTTCTTTTTTTCGTGCTAAGCTGGAATGCTTGCCGACAGCAGGATGTAGAGTTTAGAGCTGATTCGTCCCACATTACTTATATGGGTCGTACTTATGTTACCGATAATGGCGGTGTGGCGTTCAATTATCCGGGTGTGACGGCTTTGCTTTCTTTTGAGGGGAGTCGCCTGGATATGCTTGCGAGCCGTGGCTGCGGCGATTTTATGGTCGAGGTTGACGGCGGTGTGCCCCGCAGACTTCATTACGGTGAGAATGATTCGCTGCTGACGGTGGCTGATTCGCTTGGCGAGGGGCCTCACAGTGTGCGCATCACGTATGCTATAGAGGGTTATGAGAAGAATCCTGTGATAAGGGGTTTTGTGATGCCGGGCGGTTCGCGTCTGCTGGATGCTCCGAAAAAGGGTAAGCTGAAGATGGAGTTTATCGGTAATTCGATTACGTGTGGCTATGGTGCGGCTGCTCCCGACGGGGCGCGCGGTTTCAGCTATGACACGGATAATCATTGTCTGACTTATGCTTATCTGACGGGACGTGCTCTTGATGCGGATGTCAATGTCGTGGCCCGCTCGGGTATAGGCATGTATCGCAACTATAATGGTCCGCTTGAGGGTGACAGCGTCGGGACGATGCCGATGGAGTATGACCGTACGCTGCTCTATGATGCTGAGCATATGTGGGATTTCAGCCGTTTTCAGCCTGATGTGGTGTGTATCAATCTGGGCACTAACGATACGTCGACCGATAATTATGATATCTCGCTCTTTGAGAGGGCTTATGACGGTTTTCTGACTCATCTGCGGGAGGTGTATCCTTCGGCCAAGATTGTGTTGCTGACGGGGTCGATGCTTCAGGGGCAGCCGCTTGAGGATGTGAGGGGTGCTCTCGACCGACTGGCTTCGCGCCATGAGGGTACTTATCGTTTCGATATGTCGCCCCAGACGGGTGAGCTCGGTATGGGTGCCGACGGGCATCCTTCGGCTCGGCAGCATGCCAGGATGGCTGAGGAACTGACTAAGTTTATTCAATTAGTAATTAGCAATTAGTAATTAGTAATTAGTAATTAGCAATTTTTTTATCTTTGAATCCATAATCAAAATATCTATTATACAATTCAACAATTCAACAATTCAACATTATGAAAAAGGTAACTACGATTATTGCCGCTTTTCTTATGATGATGGTGGCAGTGCCTGTGAATGCACAGTTTAAGGTTGGTAAACTTGTCGGAGCGGCCGCTAAGGGGGTTCAGGCTCTGACTATCACCGATGCTCAGATGGCAGCTTATGTCAAGGAGTCGGTCGACTGGATGGATACTCACAATAAGGTGTCGGATGCCGACAGCCCTTATACTATCCGCCTCAACAAGCTTACCGAGGGATTGAAGGATGCCGACGGTATACCTTTGAATTTCAAGGTGTATGAGGTAATCGACGTGAATGCTTTCGCTTGTCCCGACGGTAGCGTGAGAGTGTTTTCCTCGCTGATGGATATTATGGACGATGATGCTCTGATGGGTATTATCGGTCATGAGATAGGTCACGTGATGAAGCGTCACAGCAAGAATGCTTTCAAGCAGGAGTTGCTTACAGGTGCGCTTAAGGATGCCGTGGCCTCGACCGGCGGTGTGGCAGCAGCCCTTACCGAGTCGCAGCTCGGCACTCTCGGCGAATCGCTCGCCGGGGCAAAGTTCTCGCAGAAGCAGGAGAAAGAGGCTGATGACTGTGGCTATGACTTCCTGGTGCAGAACGGCCGCAACCCCTGGGGTATGGTCAAGGCTTTTGAGAAATTTCTCGAAATGGAGCAGGGCGCAGGTGCGCAGGCCAGCTATATCGACAAGATGTTCTCGTCGCACCCCGAGACCAAGGCCCGCATCAAGCGTATGAGCGAGCGTGCCACCAAGGACGGGTTTAAGAAACCGTAAGATGTTAAATAGCAACAACTTTTAATGTCAAGCCCGTCAGGCTCCAAGGGCCTAACGGGCTTGATTTATATAAATTAAGGTAGATGGAAGACAGGATATTGATACTCGACGGTGCGATGGGCACCATGATACAGCGTCGCGGGCTTACGGAGAAGGATTTTCGTGGCGATCGTTTTGCCGGATGGCATGTGGACCTGCGCGGCAACAACGACCTGCTGTGTCTGACGCGGCCTGATGTTATCGAGGATATAGCCCGCGAATATGTCGGGGCCGGATGTGATATTATCAGCACCAACACGTTTAACGCCAATGCTATATCGCTTGCCGACTATGATATGGCCGGACTTGCCCGCGAGATAAGCCGGGCAGGGGCCGAGATAGCCCGTCGGGCTGCCGACTCGTCGGAACGCAGGGTGAGAGTGGCCGGTTCGATAGGTCCCACCAACAAGACGGCCTCGATGAGTCCCGACATCAATGACCCCGGTATGAGAGCCGTGACGTATGACGAGCTCTTTGACGCTTACAGCGAGCAGATAGAGGGGCTGATGGACGGCGGTGTCGATATGCTGCTTTTCGAGACTATCTTTGATACGCTCAACCTCAAGGCCGGGCTCGATGCCGCCGTGTCGGTGATGAAGGCCAGAGGGGAGGAGCTGCCCGTAATGCTGTCGGTGACTATTGCCGGCAAGGACGGGCGCACATTCTCGGGCCAGACGCTCGAGGCGTTCATAGCCTCGGTGAGCCACGCGCCGATAGCGTCGCTGGGATTGAACTGTTCGTTCGGCCCGAGGGAAATCAAGCCATGGATAGCCGAACTGGCCCGCAAGAGTCCGTGGCCAGTGTCGTGTCATCCCAACGCCGGACTGCCCGACGCCTCGGGCAATTATGGCGAGACCCCCGAGAGCATGGCCGCGGTGATGAGCGAGCTTGTGGATGAAGGACTCGTCAATATAATAGGTGGCTGCTGCGGCACCACGCCCGAGCATATAGCCCGCTATCCGGCCATAGTGAAGGGCAAGGCTCCGCATGTGCCCCCGTCGGTGAAGCCCGAGATGAGGCTGTCGGGCCTCGAGATGCTTGAGGTGACCCCCGACAAGAATTTTATCAACGTAGGGGAGAGGTGTAACGTAGCCGGCTCGCGCAAGTTTCTGAGACTGATCAAGGAGGGAGCCTATGAAGAGGCCATAGCGATAGCCCGCAAACAGGTGGAGGACGGAGCGCAGGTGATAGACATAAACATGGACGACGGACTGCTTGACGCCGGGCGCGAGATGTGCAGATTTCTGAATCTTCTTGCCGCCGAGCCCGACATAGCGCGTGTGCCCGTGATGATTGACTCGTCAAAATGGGAAGTGATAGAGAGCGGCCTCAAATGTGTGCAGGGCAAGGGTATAGTCAACTCCATATCGCTCAAAGAGGGTGAGGAGACATTTGTGAAGCGTGCGCGCCGCATACGCCGTCTCGGGGCTGCCGTGGTGGTCATGGCATTTGACGAGAAGGGTCAGGCCGACACGTATGAAAGAAAAATCGAGGTGTGTGGCCGCGCCTACCGTCTGCTCACGGAGCAGGCACAGTTTCCGCCCGAGGACATAATCTTTGACCCCAACATACTCTCCATCGCCACCGGCATCGAGGAGCATGACCGCTATGGACTTGACTTCATACGGGCCGTGGAGTGGATCAAGAGCAATCTGCCGGGAGCCAAGGTGAGCGGCGGAGTGAGCAACCTGTCGTTTGCCTTCCGCGGCAACAACCGTCTGCGCGAGTCGATGCATGCGGTGTTTCTCTACCATGCCATAAGCAAAGGTATGGACATGGGCATAGTCAATCCGGCCACGGCCGTGACATATGCCGATGTCGAGCCGGAGTTGCGTCAGTTGCTCGAGGATGTGGTGCTCTATCGCCGCAAGGAAGCGTCGGAGGAGCTGGCCGCCCTGGCCGCCTCAATGGCAGCAAAAGGGGCCGAAGAGGCTAAAAACGACACTCCTAAGGCCGAGCAGTGGCGTGCACTGCCGCTGAACGAGCGTCTGAGCTACGCACTCGTGCACGGGACGGGTACTTATCTCGCCGAGGACCTGCGCGAAGCTCTCGAGGCAGGCATGGAGCCGGTGGCCATTATCGACGGTCCGCTCATGGAGGGGATGAACAGGGTGGGCACCCTGTTTGGCGAAGGCAAGATGTTTTTGCCCCAGGTGGTCAAGACCGCCCGCACCATGAAGAGCGCGGTGGCCATACTGCAGCCCGAGATAGACCGCCGCAAGAGTGTGGCGGCCGCCTCGACGGGAAAGAGCGGCAAGGTGCTCTTTGCCACAGTGAAGGGTGATGTGCATGACATAGGCAAGAATATAGTGTCGATAGTGCTGGCCTGCAACAACTATGAGGTGATAGACCTCGGTGTGATGGTGCCGGCCGAGACTATTGTGGAGACCGCTCTGAGAGAGCGTCCCGACATAGTGTGTCTGTCGGGCCTCATTACCCCGTCGCTTGACGAGATGGCCCATGTGGCCGAGGAGATGCGCAAGGCCGGGCTGCATATACCGCTGATGGTGGGCGGAGCGACCACTTCGCGTCTGCACACCGCGCTTAAGATTGACCCTCGGTATGAAGGGGCCGTGATACATGTAAGAGACGCCTCGCAGAATCCTCTGCTTGCAGCGCGTCTGCTCAACCCCGAGGTTAGGGAGGCTTATATCGCCTCGCTCAAGGAGGAGGCCAGCCGTCTGCGCGAGGAGCATGAGCGCGAGACAGCCGCCCGAGAGATGGCTACGCTCGCCGAGGCCCGCATGCGGAGCGTGCGCGGAGCGGGTGACACATATGTCTCCCCTGCCCCTGCCTGTCCGGGCCGCACTGTGACCGATATACCCGGGGAGGAACTGCTGCCTCTGATCAATTATCGAGCCTTTATGAGTGCATGGAAACTCTCGGCCACGCTTGCCGATGCCTTCGGTGTGCACGGCTGCCGGGCCTGCGAGGAGGCGTGGTTGCAGTCGAAGGAGGAGAAGGAGGGGCGCGACAAGGCCTTGGAAGCACTCAGACTTGCCCGTGACGCGCGTCGCGTGATAGAGGAGATATGTGGCACGCCGGGCAAGATACGCGGCGTGACGACAATTGTGGAGGGCCGTTCGGGGGGAGACGATATAGTGGCCGGAGAGGTGAGATTTCCCACTCTGCGCCGTCAGCAGCCCGATGAGTCGGGCCGTTATCCGGCCGTGGCCGACTATGTGGCCCCCAAGGGTGATTATATAGGTGCGTTTGCCGTGACCGTGCACACAGAGGATGAGGTGGCCCGGCTCGAGGCCGAGGGGGACAGCTACGGATCGCTGCTGATGCAGACGGTGTCGCACCGTGTGGCCGAGGCTGCGGCCGAATGGCTGCACCGCCATGTGCGCCGCGAGCTGTGGGGTTATGCCAAGGATGAGCCCGACATGAGTCTTGACGAGCTTTACGAGGGCAAATATTCAGGCATACGTCCGGCTATGGGTTATCCCTCGATGCCCGACCAGACTCTCAATCTCGAGCTTGACCGACTGCTGTCGATGGGTGAGATAGGCATAACGCTGACCGAAAACGGTGCCATGCACCCCTCGGCAAGCGTAAGCGGGTTGTATATATCCAATCCCGCCGCCCGATATTTCATGCTCGGCCCTGTGGGTGAAGACCAGCTTGCCGATTATGCCCGCCGCCGCGACATGCCGCTTGAGCGGGTGCGCAGGTTGCTCAACAGATGAGTGTAAACACAAGTGACACAAAAAAATGACAAAAGTATTGATGGTACTTTTGTCATTTTTTTGTGTCTTCTGAATTGTCGTTTTTCCCTGAGCCTTTGAATGTAAGGCGGTGAAGCGGAGTCAGGCCGTGGGCGGCGATGGCTGCGCGGTGGTCGCGGGTGGGGTAGCCCTTGTTGATTTCCCAGTGATATTGCGGAAACTCTTCGGCCGCGCGTCTCATCCACTCGTCACGGTGGGTTTTGGCCAGGATTGACGCGGCGGCGATGTTGCCCAGTTTGCCGTCGCCTTTCACGATGGTCTGATAGGGTATGTCGCGAAACGGCTTGAAACGGTTTCCGTCGACCACAATCTGGCCCGGAGTCACCTCGAGAGCGTCGAGAGCGCGGTGCATGGCCAGGATTGAAGCGTTGAGAATGTTGATGGAGTCAATCTCCTCGTTGGAGGCCCATGCGACGGCCCACGCGACGGCGTCGCGCTCGATGATAGGGCGGAGTAGCTCGCGCTGGCGTTCGGTGAGTTTTTTTGAGTCGTTGAGCAGTGGATGTGTGTATCCGTCGGGCAGTATCACGGCAGCCGCGCACACCGGACCGGCCAGACATCCACGTCCGGCTTCGTCGCATCCGGCTTCGAGCACAAACGATGCGGTGGCTGCGGGCAGTGGTTCAGATTTCATCGAGGAAACCATATCCGAGGCCCGACTTGTTGACCAGATTGCGCGAATAGGCCGAGAGCTTTTTGCGCAGACGTGAGATGTTTACGTCGACAAGGCGCGGGTTGTTAAACACCTCGCCGGGCCATGCCGCCGCGAATATCTCTTCGCGTGTGAACATCTTGTTGCGTGAGCGCAGCAGCAGTGTGAGTATTGAAAATTCGGTGGGTGACAGCGATACCGACTCTCCGTCAATAAGCAGACCGTGCGAGTCGATGTTGAGTATGAGAGTGCGATATTCGATGGTGCGCAGATTGGCGGCGGGAGCCATATTGCGGTGTCGTCGCAACACCGAGCGCACTCGCGCCAGCATCTCGCGCAGGGAGAACGGACGCACGATGTAGTCGTCGGCTCCGGCGTTGAGGCCTTGTATGATGTCGTTTTCGCCGTCACGCACGGTGCAGAACATCACAGGCACAGCACATGTGACGGGGTCGTCCTTGATGCGTTCGAGCAGTTCAAACCCGTCAATCTCGCCCGGCAGCTCCACTTCCGATATGACGAGCGCGTATCGGTCAAGCGGCAACATCAGAGCCTGGCTTGCGTCAGATACGGTCTGTACGCCATAGCCTTCGCTCTGAAGATTCTCAGATAGCAATGACAGTATGGTCGGGTCGTTATCTACGATGAGTATTTGCGGGGAAGATATGTTAGAATGTGTGTTCACAACTGCAAATGTACAAAATGTGCGAAATATCGGCAAATGAGTAACTGAATTGTGCATGCTTTGTAATGGAATTGTAATTATACAACACCCGAGGGTAAGTAAACTTTCAACTGAAAATTTGGAGTTAATGTGTTATTTTGTCTAAATTTGTGATATGGAAACAAAGTATAAGCGAGTATTGCTCAAACTCAGCGGCGAGTCGCTGATGGGAGCGCAAGGTTATGGCATAGATACTGTCAGACTGGGCGAATATGCCCGTCAGATTGCCGACATAGTAAGCAAAGGTGTAGAAGTGGTCATCGTGATAGGGGGCGGCAACATATTTCGCGGCCTCTCGGGCGCGGCCAAGGGTTTTGACCGCGTGAAGGGCGACCAGATGGGTATGCTTGCCACTGTCATCAACTCGCTTGCCCTCTCGTCGGCACTCGAGGACATAGGTCAGCCGGCCCGGGTGCTCACGGCTATCAACATGTTTCCTATCGGCGAGCAGTATTCCAACCGCCGCGCCATCGAGACCATCGAGGGGGGCACTGTCGCCATCATGGCTGCCGGAACCGGCAACCCCTTCTTTACGACCGACACAGGCAGCGCGCTACGCGGCATTGAAATCGGTGCCGACGTGATGCTCAAGGGCACACGTGTTGACGGCGTGTATACGGCCGACCCCGAGAAAGACCCGACGGCCACCAAGTTTGACGAAATCACTTATGACGAAGTGCTTGCCCGCGGACTCAAGGTGATGGACATCACAGCCACCGCCATGTGCAGGGAAAATCATCTGCCCATCGTGGTGTTTGACATGGATACTCCCGGCAATCTTGCCAAGGTGATAGCAGGCGAAAATATAGGCACAAAAGTGTATTGATGAGATGCACAGACCGGTGTGCCTGACATATAAATCATAATACTAAATTAAAACAAACTATAATGGAACCCTCCGACTATCTCAATCCGGCCGAAGAAAAAATGGAAATGGCCGTGGCTTATCTTGACGAGGCTCTCGCCCACATCCGTGCCGGCAAGGCCAATCCTAAAATCCTCGACGGCATACGTGTGGAGTATTATGGCTCGGCAATGCCCATCTCGCAGGTGGCCAATGTGGCTGTCCCCGATGCGCGCACCATCACCATTACTCCTTGGGAGAAGGCCATGTTTAAGGAAATCGAAAAGGCTATCATAAACTCCGAGCTCGGCATCATGCCCGAAAACAACGGCGAGGTGATACGTCTGAGCATACCCCCGCTCACCGAGGAGCGTCGTAAGAATCTCGTGAAGCAGTCAAAGGCTGAGGCCGAGACCGCCAAGGTGTCGGTGCGCAATGCCCGGCGCGACGCTATCGAGGGCCTGAAGGAAGCTATCAAGCAGGGTATGAGCGAGGATGTCGAGAAGGATGCCGAGGCTCAGGCCCAGAAACTTCATGACCGTTACATGAAGAAAATCGACGAACTTTTCGCTGCAAAAGAAAAAGAAATCCTTACCGTATAATCATAGAATATATCATCTTCAATAAGGGTTCCTGAAAGTCTTTTGTCGGACTTTTAGGAGCCTTTGTTGTATTTATTCAGGTACAATTATCATGAAAAAAGTAGTTTTGATGTCATTCATGGCAGCTATGGCCATGAATGCAGGAGGTGTGGAGTATCGCCTCTCGTCGCCTGACGGACACATTACCGCCACAATTGACGCCTCCGACCGGCTCACATGGAGTGTGGAGCGTGACGGTGTGGTGGCTTTTGCGCCCTCGCAACTCGGTCTCACGCTGTCGGACGGCAGTGTGGTGGGTGAACGTGTCAAAGTGAAACGCGCCTCGCGAGGCAGTGTCGACCGCATGGTGGCCTCGCCTTTCTATCGAGCCGACAGCATCCGTGAAAACTATAACGGACTGACTCTCGGGCTCGGTAAAAACTGGAGCGTGGAGTTCAGGGCTTTCAACGACGGCGTGGCCTACAGGTTTGTGACCCGTGAGAAGAAACCGTTTGAGATTCTATCCGAGACCGTTGAGTTTCAGTTTCCCGACGATGCCATGACGGCTGTCCCCTATGTGGCTACGGGTAATGACGGAGACTTCAGGTCGCAGTTTTCCAACTCGTTTGAAAACATGTATACCCAAGCACCATTGTCGCAGCTCAACAATGCCCGACTTGCCTTTCTGCCGCTTGTCGTTGAGCGTCCCGAGGGGGTGAAAGTGTGTATCTCCGAGTCGGGGCTTGACAATTATCCGGGCCTGTATCTCAACTCGACAGCTCCGTCCACCACTCTCAAAGGTGTCTTTCCGCCCTATCCGAGCGAGGTCGAGCCCGGAGGCTACATACAGTTGATGGTCAAGGATGTGGAGAATTATATAGCTAAGGTCGACGGGCCGCGCGAGCTGCCGTGGCGCATGGCCGTGGTCACTGCCGACGACAAAGACCTTGCCGCCACTGACATGACCTATCTGCTTGCCGAGCCCTCAAAAATACAAGACATCTCGTGGATACGTCCGGGCAAAGTGGCATGGGACTGGTGGAATGACTGGAATATCGACGGGGTGGACTTTGTGAGCGGCATCAATAACGATACATATAAGTACTATATAGATTTCGCGTCAAAGAACGGCATAGAGTATGTGATTCTTGACGACGGATGGTCGGACAATGACAATGCCGATCTTTTTAAGGTCAATGACAATATCGACCTGCCGATGCTCATAAAATATGCCTCCGACCGTAATGTCGGACTCATACTATGGGCCGGATACCGTGCTTTTGACAAGGATACGGAGCGAGTGTGCAAGCATTACGCCGATATGGGCATAAAGGGTTTCAAGGTCGATTTCATGAACCGTGATGACCAGCCGCTTACCGAATTTATAGCTCGCGCCGCCGAGACTGCCGCGCGTCATCGTCTCGTGCTTGACCTTCACGGCATGTACAAACCCGCCGGTCTCAACCGCACTTATCCCAATCTGCTCAACTTCGAGGGGGTGTTTGGTCTTGAAAACATGAAGTGGGCCGACAAGGACTGCGACCATCTGAAATATAATGTCATGGTGCCGTTTCTGCGCCAGGTGGCCGGTCCGCTCGACTACACTCAGGGAGCCATGCGCAACGCCGCTCCCGGCAATTATTATCCCTGCTACAACGAGCCTATGAGCCAGGGCACACGTTGTCATCAGTTGGCTCTCTATATGGTGTTTGATTCGCCGGTCAACATGCTGTGTGACACGCCGTCCAATTATATGCGCGAGCAGGAGTGTACCGACTTTATCGCCGAGGTGCCCACCACATGGGACGAGACACGCATTCTCGCCGCCTCGATGGGCGAATATATAGTGACTGCCCGCCGAAAGGGGGCTACGTGGTATGTGGGCGGCATTACCGACAAGACTCCGCGCGATCTTACCGTAGACCTTTCATTCCTTTCTCCGGACACTCATAAGGCCACACTGTTTGCCGACGGAGTTAACGCCCATCGCAGCGGCCGCGATTACTGTCGCAGCGAGATTACGCTGTCGCAGGGGTTGCCTCTGTCAGTTCATCTCGCTCCGGGCGGCGGGTTTGCCTTGAAAATAGAGTGATACAACAGACGCAAAATTGATAAAAAGACAGGAGTACAGGAGTAGAAAATTTTAACTTCCGTACTCCTGTCTTTTAGCTGGAATTTTTTGATATTTATGTGTTTTTGTGGCTAACTTTGCAGCCGAAAAATTTATAAGGTTCTCAATTTTCAATAGGTAATGAATAAAGGTTTATACGCGCTTGCCATCGGCACGTTCGCGCTCGGGATAGCCGAGTTTGGCATGATGGGAGTACTTGGCGAGGTGGCATCGGGAGTGGGAGTAAGCATCAGCGAGGCCGGACATCTGATTTCGGCTTATTCGCTCGGAGTGGCTGTGGGTGCACCGATGCTCATCGTGTTGCGCCGCATGCCGTTGAAGCGGCTTATGCTTCTTCTGAGTGCGGTGATATTTATTGGAAATCTCGGGGTAGCATTGTCGCCGGGTTATGTCACATTGCTGTGTGCAAGGTTTGTATCGGGCTTGCCTCACGGTGCTTTTTTCGGTGCCGGGGCCATAGTGTGTGCCCGTCTTGCCGAGAAGGGTCACGGCGCGCAGGCAGTGGCGGTGCTTGTCGGCGGCATGACCATAGCCAATCTTTTCGGAGTGCCGTCGGCCACGTTTGTATGTAATCTTTTTGGCTGGCGAGTGGCTTTCGGCATAGTCGCGACGGTGGGACTGCTGTCGCTGGTGTGCATACGCGTGTGGTTGCCTTATCTTGCTCCGCTGCCCGACAGCGGCATCAAGGGACAATTCAGATTTCTGCGCAACGCGGCCCCGTGGCTGATATATGGAGGCGTGTTTTTCGGACAGGCGAGTGTATACTGCTGGTTCAGTTACATAGAGCCGATTATGACCAGAGTCACGGGATTTTCCACGCCGTCGATGAGCTGGGTCATGGTGATAGCCGGAGCCGGCATGGTGGTCGGCAATATGCTTTCGGGCAAGCTGGCCGACCGTTACAAGGCTTCGGTCGTGACGGGGTGTATATCGGCGGCACTGGTGTTTGTAATGGCGGCAGTGTATCTGTGTGTGTCGATGAAGGTGCCGTCGCTCATACTGATGTTTATCGCTACTGCCGGCCTCTTTGGCATCGGCGGTCCGCTGCAATATATAATAGTGAGGTTTGCCAAGGGTGGCGAGATGCTCGGCGGTGCCGGAATACAGATTGCGTTCAATGTGTCAAACGCTATGTCGGCTGCTCTCGGCGGCCTGGCCATACAGCATGGTTTCGGCCTGGCGTCTCCGGCTCTTGTCGGTATTCCATTTGCAGCGGTGGGGGCTGTGATGCTCTTCGCGCTGAGCAAGAGGGAGTGAGGCGGGATGCTTGGCTAATGGGCATTCTTGGCTTTTTGGAGCAAATGGGGCTGATGGGTGAGATAATCCTTTAGGCCTCGTAGTGTATTGTCGTTGCGTAGGGGGTGATGTCGAGGGTGACTGTCGAGGAGCATACGAGAGGTATGTTGTGGTCGACATGACCGACGGGCACTCCGAAGGCTACGGGATAGTCATACGCGCTGACCATGCGGGCTATCATCTGTTCCATGGTCTCGTCGTCGGCTCCGGGCGTGTAGTCCGTGAAGCGGCCTACGATCAGTCCCCGCAGTGAACTTAGCGTGCCGTTGAGCCGCAGGTTATAGAGCATACGTTCGATTTTATATACAGGCTCGGCTATATCTTCGATAAAGAGGATTGTGTCGGGCCTGAGTACGTCAAAGGGGGTGGAGATGAGTCCGTCTATCACCGCGAGATTTCCGCCGAGCAGACGTCCTGTGACGCGTCCGTGGCGGTTGTGACGGTTGGGGGAGACAGTCACGTCACGGCGTGTGCCCTCGAGCAGCGAGAAGAGCCGGAGCGAGTCGTCGTCCTTGCCTTTGTGAGTGGCTATGTGTTTGCACATGGGGGCGTGGATTGACTCTATGCCGTGCTTTGACATGAGTGCGTGGAGGGCCGATATGTCGGAGTAGCCCACAATCCATTTGGGGTCGTCGCGCAGAGGCAGACGGTCGAGCCGCTCAAGCAGGTGGACGGCCCCATAGCCGCCGCGCGAGCATATGATGGCGCGTGTGTCGGGGTCGAGCAGGGCTGTCTCGAGGTCGGCATAGCGGGCGTCGTCGGTGCCGGCATAGGTGCCATGGCGGTCAAACGTATGCTCGCCTACATAGGTCACCCAGCCGCGGTCGGCAAGGACGGGCAGGGCGTTGTAGACTGTCTGTGGCTTGATGATGCTCGACGGGGAGAGCACTGCTATACGGTCGCCGTGACGCAGCGGGCGCGGGGTGAGAATGTCCATTGTCGGGAGGGTGGGGCTGATGGGACGAAAGGGCCGAATGGTTTTGGTTGTTATATCAGGCTATCTGTACGGGAATGCCGGTTGCAGCGGTGATGCGCGAGCCGATGGCTTCGAGCTCTTCGCGTGGCACTTTGACAAGCTGTCGGGCAGGGGTGGCGCGGTCGATGGAGTATATCATCACTTCGCGCGGCCCTATGCGGCGATAGGCCTCGATGAGAGCGTCGATTTCCTCGGGGGTGGTGTTGTCAATAGGTTTTCCGTCATATTCGCCCCGCAGTAGCATGGTCTGGACTATGCAGTCGGTGCCGAAACGGGCGAGATTTTCAATAATAGTGTCTGCGTCGAGGTGGGGTAGGGTAGGGCGGTCGACCTGTCGGATGGTGGGAGTGAGGGCTGAGTCGAGCTTGAGAATGTTGTTGTCGACTTTAAGTAATGCTTTAAATATTTCGGGCCGGTCGATGCGGGTGGCATTGCTCAGGACGCTCACCTTAGCCTCGGGATAGTATTTGTCGCGTATGCGGAGGGTGTCGTCGATTATTCCCGGAAAGTCGGGATGGACGGTAGGCTCTCCGTTGCCCGAGAAGGTGATTACGTCGAGCGGGCTTCCGGCAGCTTTCATTTCGGAGAGTTTCTGCTCGAGCTGTCGGGCGACTTTCTCGCGTGGGGGCAAACCTGTGGTGCCGGTGCCTTGGGCGTTGAACCCGGCCTCGCAATACAGGCAGTCAAAGGTGCATACTTTGCCGTCATCGGGCGTCAGGTTTACTCCGAGCGATACGCCCAGTCGGCGTGAATGTATGGGCCCGAATATCGTTGAATGAAATAATACAGTCTGCATATTTTACTTGGCCTTCGGCCAAAGGTTATAAGGTTATGAGGTTATTAGTTGCCCTATGGGCAAAGGTTATTGAGTTGGTTATTGTTTGGCCTTCGGCCAAAGGTTATAAGGTTATAGAGTAATACGGTTATATGTCTTTAACCTTATAACCTCATAACCTCATAACCTTTGCCCGAAGGGCAAGTTTTTTACAAAGGTAATCAATTTTTCGTTTGGTTTTTGGGATTATTTTTCGCAAATTTGCACATAGACATTAACCTTAAATGTTTTTCGCATGAAACTTGCCCAAAACTATTACGATATTTTCTTTGCGACGACAAAGAAGTATCACGAGACCGACCATGTAGACGCTGTGGTCGAGAATCCTTATGCCGAGGGTACTATAGAGCATACACTGTTTGCCAAAAATTGGATTGATGCCGTGCAGTGGCATCTCGAGGATATAATCCGTGACCCGGAGATTGACCCGGTGGCCGCACTCGCGCTCAAACGTCGTATTGACCGCTCCAATCAGGACCGTACGGATATGGTGGAGGAGATTGACACTTACTTCCGCGAGAAGTATGCCGATGTCAAGCCGCTCGCTTCGGCTACTATCAACACTGAGTCGCCAGCCTGGGCTCTCGACCGTCTGTCGATACTCGCGCTGAAGATTTATCATATGGCTGCCGAGGTGGGCCGTCCGGATGCGTCGGCCGAACATAAAGCCAAGTGTGAGGCTAAGCTCAATATCCTCCTCCAGCAGCAGGTCGACCTTACCACTGCTATCGACACTCTGCTCGATGACATCGCCGCCGGCATAAAATATATGAAGGTGTATCGGCAGATGAAGATGTATAATGACGCCGATACAAATCCGGTTTTATATAAAGGTAAGTAAAATCCGTCTTTACATATTTTAACAAAATGCGTCCGAGATTTTGCCTCCGCACCCACGTGAGGCTGTGAATATTAAAATCTCAGAGGGTTAAAATCGGCCCAATGCGTTAATATATAGCGTGTTGGGTCGAAATTTTTTGTTCGGGATTTTTGGCGAAATAAAAAAGTTGGCTCCTTAGCGGCCAAGCTCTCCAAATTTTCACTAACTTTGCTCTCATGAACGATATACAATGGCTCACTGACGCGCAGACTCCGATGCCTGATATTGACACGGAGAAGTTGGGACGCTGGGTTGACGAAGTGGCCCGGAGGCATGACCGCATACTCGGGCCGTTGACTTATATCTTTTGTGATGATGAGAAAATCATCGAGGTCAACCGTCAGTTTTTACAGCACGATTATTATACCGACATTATAACCTTTGACTACACGCGCGGCCGTCGCATCAGCGGCGATATGTTTATCTCGCTCGACACCGTGGCTACCAATGCCGAGGTGGTGGGGGCGGACTATGCCACCGAGCTGCGCCGCGTGATTGTCCACGGGGTGCTTCACCTCTGCGGCATCAATGACAAGGGCCCTGGTGAGCGCGAGATTATGGAGCGTCACGAAAACGAGGCCCTCGCTCTTCTGGAGCAGATGTAGTGTCGGCGTGACGACACATGCCCCGGGGGATTCTCCGACACAGTTTATGCGGCGGAGTTAGGAGCCTGTGGTGTGTCTCTTTCCATTCGGAATATATCTGAAATTCGCTATATATGAAATTTTCATTTGATGTGATAGTGATCGGAGCCGGTCATGCCGGATGCGAGGCTGCACACGCTGCCGCACGCATGGGCGCGTCGACTCTGCTCGTCACTATGGACATGAACAAGATTGCCCAGATGAGCTGTAATCCCGCCATAGGGGGTATAGCCAAGGGGCAGATAGTACGCGAGATTGACGCGCTCGGCGGCATGACCGGTGTCATTACCGACCGCACGGCCATACAGTTTCGCATGCTCAACCGCTCGAAGGGACCGGCCATGTGGAGCCCGCGCGCCCAAAGCGACCGCATGAAATTCTCGCAGATGTGGCGCGAGACTCTCGAGAATACTCCCAATCTCAATATGTGGCAAGACTCCGTTAGGGCTGTCAAGGTGGACGACGGACGCGTATGCGGCATCGTCACCGCACTCGGAGTGGAGTTTTCGGCGCGTGCCGTGGTGCTCACGGCAGGCACCTTTCTCAACGGACTCATGCACACCGGTCCGGTCAAAATCGAGGGGGGCCGAGTAGCCGAGCCTGCTGCCTATGGATTGACGGAGCAGTTGTGTGAATTAGGTTTTACGACCGACCGAATGAAGACCGGTACACCTGTGCGTATTGACGGCCGTTCCGTAGACTGGTCAATGACCACCCTGCAGGAAGGCGACAATGATTTTCACAAGTTTTCCTATCTTGCCGATGTGGAGCGAGAGCTTCCGCAACGCGCGTGTCACACAGTCTATACCAACACGCAGACTCATGAAATATTGCGCCGCGGACTGCCCGACTCGCCGCTTTACAACGGCCAGATACAAAGTATCGGTCCCCGTTATTGTCCCAGCATCGAGACCAAAATAGTGACCTTTGCTGACAAGAACGAGCATCAGCTTTTTCTCGAGCCGGAGGGCGAGACGACCACTGAATATTATCTCAACGGCTTCTCGTCATCGCTCCCGATCAACATACAGATCGAGGCTCTGGAGACGATACCCGCGCTGCGTGACGTGATGCTTTTCCGTCCGGGCTACGCGATAGAATATGACTTTTTTGACCCCACGCAGCTCCATCACACACTTGAGACGAAGCTCGTCAAAGGGCTCTATTTTGCCGGTCAGGTCAACGGCACCACCGGTTATGAGGAAGCCGCGGGGCAGGGGCTTGTGGCCGGAGCCAACGCCGCGCTGAGTGTGCAGGGAGCCGAGCCTTTTACTCTTGCGCGCGACGAGGCATATATCGGAGTGCTTATCGATGACCTTGTGACCAAAGGGGTCGACGAGCCTTATCGCATGTTTACCTCGAGAGCCGAACACCGTATACTCCTGCGGCAAGATGACGCCGACATGCGTCTCACTCCGCGAGGCCATGCCATAGGTCTTGCTACCGACGAGCGTTATGCCGCCATGCTCTCCAAGCGTGAGCAGCGCGACGGGCTGATAGATTTCTGCCGCTCTTATTCGGTCAAGTCGGCCCTCGTAAATCCGTGGCTTGAGGAGCGAGGCGAGCAGCCGCTCAAGCAGGGCGTGAAGCTCGAAGACCTTGTGTTGCGTCCGGGGCTCAACCTCGCGCTTCTGCGTGAAGGGGTGCCCGCGCTTGACAGTTATATCAATGAAAATATCGAAGAGGCCCGTCGCGAGGAGATAGTCGAGGCGGCCGAGATACTCATGAAATATCAGGGCTACATCAAGCGCGAGCAGCTCAATGCCGAGAAGCTCCACCGTCTTGAAAATCTCAAATTGCGCGGCAAGATTGACTATGCTTCGGTCAAGGCTCTGTCGACCGAGGCTCGTCAGAAGCTCGAGAAGATTGACCCCGAAACCGTGGCGCAGGCTTCGCGTATCCCGGGTATATCTCCGGCTGATGTCAACATACTGCTGTTGCTCTTAGGAAGATAGCGAAAAATTGTTTCACGTGGAACAATCGCACCTTTTTTGTCTGCGATTTTGTTTACTTTAACACGAACTCATCATTAGGAAATATAACATTCAAAAAACATAAGATATGGAATACCTGAAATCACACATCCGTGACGTAGTAGACTTTCCCCAGAAGGGAATAATCTTCAGAGACATCACCACGCTGTTCAAAGACCCCCGCGGGCTGCACATCGTGGGCTGGGACCTGTCGCAACTTTACCGCGACAAAGGCGTTACTAAAGTAGTGGGTATCGAGTCGCGCGGCTTTATAGGCGGGGCAATGCTGGCCTTTGAGCTCGGAGCAGGATTTGTGCCCGTGCGCAAGCCCGGCAAGCTGCCTGCCGACACCATACAGGCATCGTATGACAAAGAGTATGGCAAGGATACTATCGAGATTCACCGCGATGCAATCACCCCCGATGACATCGTGGTGATACATGACGACGTGCTCGCGACCGGCGGCACAATGGCTGCTGCCTATGAGCTCGTGAAGCAGATGAACCCTAAAAAGATTTACATCAACTTCATCATTGAGCTGTCAGCTCTCAACGGCCGCGCCAACCTCCCCGCCGAGGCCGAGGTGTCATCGCTCATCACTTATTAAACCTCTAAAAAATCATGGAGAAGGGGTGTGTCCTTGTCGGTATGACGGGACGTGCCCCTTCTCTGAATTAAACCACCCTCTAAACTTGAAACATGCCCAAGCACCGCAAGTCAGCCGCTCTTGAGGAGAAGATATCCATCCTTCCCTCCACCCCCGGAGTGTATATGTATTACGACTCCGAGGGCACTGTCATATATGTAGGCAAGGCCAAGAATCTGAAGCGGCGCGTCAGCTCATATTTCAACCGCACTCACGACTCGCTCCGCACCAATCTCCTTGTCCGCGCCATCACTGATATGTCATACATAGTGGTGCCCACCGAGCAGGACGCACTCAACCTCGAGGCTTCCATGATCAAGGAGCACCAGCCGCGTTACAATGTGCTGCTCAAGGATGACAAATCCTATCCCTGGATAGTGGTGACCAACGAGCCTTATCCGCGCGTGTTCATGACCCGCCAGCGCATCAAGGACGGGTCGAAATATTACGGACCTTACACCGACGCCGGCTCGGCCCGCGCGACGCTCGAGCTGGTGCGCCGGCTCTATCAGTTGCGCTCGTGCCGCCACCTCATCACGCCCGATTATATACGTGCCGGAAAGGGAAGGTTGTGTCTCGACTATCACCTCAAACGGTGTAAGGGGTGCTGCACCGGTCTGGTCAGTCCCGAGCAGTATGGAGCCGACATCGACAGGGTGCGGGCCATACTCCGCGGCGATATTTCAGAACTTCTCGATTATCTATGCGGCGAGATGCAGAGGCTGTCAGTGGAGCTGCGTTTTGAGGAAGCTCAGGAGCTCAAGGAGCAATATGACCTCATAAAGCGTTACCAGTCCAAGAGTGTCATAGTCTCGCAGACCATCGAGGATATTGACGTCTTCGGTGTGCACGACGAGGATGATGAAGTCAACATAAATTACATGCACATCCGACGCGGCGCGGTGGTCAAGTCGGTCACTCTCGAGTATCGTCGCAGACTCGACGAATCAGTGCCGCAACTGTTGGGTTATGCCATGGCCGAGATAGCCGAGAGTCTCGGCGTGAAATATGACGAGGTTATCGTGGCGCAGGAGCCCGACTGTGAGATGGAGGGAGTGAGATTTATCATCCCCAAGCGCGGCGACAAGGCCAAGCTGCTCGAGGTGTCGGAGAAGAACGCTCGCCAGCATCGGGTGGATAAAATCAAGACCATAGAGAAGCGCGACCCGGCTGCCCGCACCGACCGTATACTCCAGCGCATGCAGTCGGATTTTCGCCTCTCGCAGCTTCCACGCCACATAGAGTGTTTTGACAACTCCAATATCCAGGGCACAAATCCTGTCGCATCGTGTGTGGTGTTCAAGGATGCCAAACCGTCCAAAAAAGATTACCGGCATTTCAATATCAAGACGGTCGAAGGCCCCGATGATTTCGCCTCGATGAAGGAGGTGCTCACGCGCCGTTACACGCGTCTTGTCAACGAGGGTGAACCCCTGCCTCAGCTCATAGTTGTCGACGGCGGCAAAGGTCAGTTGTCGGCCGCTGTAGAGGCTCTCGACGACATGGGACTGCGCGGCGTGATAGCCGTGGTCGGTATAGCAAAACGGCTCGAGGAAATCTATTTTCCCGGAGACAGCATCCCTCTTTATATCGACAAAAACAGCGAGAGTCTGCGCATCGTGCAGCAGTTGCGCGACGAGGCCCACCGCTTCGGCATCACCCATCACCGCAATCGCCGCAGCAAGACACAGGCTGTATCACAGCTTGACGGCATCAAGGGCATCGGCGAGAAAACCCGCACTTCGCTCCTGACGCATTTCAAGAGCGTAAAGCGTCTGCGCGAAGCCGATCTCGACGCAATAGCCGACCTCATCGGCCCTGCCAAGGCATCGATAGTATACTCCTCGCTTCATCCAACTGATTAGTCAGTTTGTGGAGATGCGGACGGGTCTCTACGCGTCATTATCGCACCTTTTGTGTGGGCTGTACCGTTAATTTTGCAGAAGTGTTTTAGCAATCCCAATCAACAGAACATTGCGAGCTGAAATCACGACGGGCATTATAATTTACGCGCTCCGGGATTTTAAGCAAGTAATCTAAAAAAACATTTCCGCACCATGTCATCCCACACCTTTTCATCGCTTCTCGCACTTCTTGTGGTCGAATATCTCGGCATATTTCTTGCCGTCTCCGCCGACCTTGTAAGCGGGCTCCGCAAGGCCCGACGTGACGGCCGTCCCTGCACCTCGCGCGGTCTGAGGCGCACCGTAGCCAAACTCTCGTCATATTATCTCGCCCTCTTTTGTCTCACGGTGGTCGACGGCATGATTATCGCTGCCCTCGTCACGTTTGCCGGACTTGACGGAGCCGCTACAGCCCTCCCTCCATTTCCTTATCTCACCACCCTCGGCGCACTCTCGCTCGCACTCATCGAAGCCCGAAGCATCGCCGAAAACTCACCCCACCGCACCGACATTTTTTCTGCCCTGCGCCTTCTGTCCACGCTTTGGAAAATGCGCCGTTCTGGCAGGAAAAACAATATTTAAAAATTTCATCTATTAAAAATGATGATGTATAGTTGCGCTATCGTTTGTTTTTCGTAGAGGGTTTGCTACAGTAATGTTTGTGGAAGAGGAGTATTTTCACTAATTTTGTCCGTATATTATCTCACAGACCAAGAAATGGATTTTAACTATATACATGTAGCCATTCGTGGCGAGGTTCAGGGTGCGACTCGCACTCTCTATTCCTACTCTCCGGCCGACAGTGACATCGACCCCCGTTGGGGGAGCATGATGGTCGAGCCCGGCGCGGCAGTCAAGCGTTTTCTCAACGCGTCGGAGTGTTATGTGCTCCAGCAGTCGGAGGCGGGACATTACATTTCGCTCATCACGCGCAACACTGTGGCCCCCGAGCGGGGTTTCATGATGATATCGCTGCTTATATCCAACGGGTGTGCTCTCACCGGCCGTCAGGTGCTCAACACATTTACCGCGCTCAAGAAGGCTTTTATCGAGGATGAGAATCTTACAGATGATGCAGTGGAGGCCGCGCTTCTCGAGGCCGGTGTGCCCCGCGAGCCGCTCATGCTCGAGGCGTGGAAATATACTGCACCGGCCGAGGGCAATACCGAGCCTAAGGGCGAGGCCGCCTATCGCACATATATCTCCGTGCAGGAGCTTGAGGCTATCTTTTCATTTCCCGGCCAGCCCGAGTATGCCGATTATCGCTGCATCATAGTGGTGTCGGCCACCACATCGCTCCGCCCGGGTGTGAAGATGCCGCGTATCACGGTGCCTATCCGCAAGCAGTATGGTGTGGTATGCCCCGAGAGTGTGACCGCTTCGGCTCCGCTGGTCTATGACGGCGACCGTCTGGTGCTCACCTATAGCAAGGAGGGTTTCAACACCCACACCGAGACTGTTGTGGTGGGCAATCCTGCGGCCTATACGAAATATGAGGGTTCGACCATACAGGTGCGCACAGCCGCTCAGACAGGCATACGCTTCATACGCCGCATTCCGGTCAAGGTGACTTCGACCAAGGGTGTTCCCCTCAACGGCTATACTATTTCGGTCAACGGACACTCCGTGAGTACGGCCGACCCGTATATCGACTTTACCGAGCGTGACCTGGCTCCCGATGAGGATGTGGAGATACAGGTGGCGTCAAACAATTATCGCCCGCTTAAGCTCAAGCGTCCTTCGGCCGAGATGCTTACCACCGAGGAACTTGTGCTCGAGCTTCAGCCGGTGGAGCAGGGAGTGACGCTGCGTCTCGATTTCGGCGAAGGCCGTGTGTTTGAGCAACAGATTTCAATCGAGAAAAACACTCCGGAGTATAACCGCCTCCATTCGGGAAATTTCCATGGATTCCGCGCCCACCGTCAGGTGACTTCCGACCATTCGGAGGTCTACAACGTGGATGTGCGTCTTATCAATCCGCCCGTGGCTCCCAATTTTGAGACAGCGCGTTCGGAGGCTGTAGGCTCGGAGGTGAAGAAAAACGCGCCTAAGTTTGTCAACGTATCCGATGAGGCTTCCGAATCTCGTCCGCGCATAGACACAACCGTGCCCACCGACCCGCGCCGTCATGAGGTGCAGCCCGAAAAGCAGGGTTATGATTCGCCTGAAGAGGAGGATGACGACGAGGCACACACTCGTCCCTATCGCCGCAAGGCTCTGATGTGGCTTGCCGGTGGACTGGTAGCGATACTTATCGTCGTTGCGGTGGCATTTCTCTTGCCCGAAGGTGAGGAGTATGACGTGACTCCGGCCGCTGAGACCGAGATGATCTCGGAGGACGGCACGCCCAGCCAGGCTGCTCCGGCCCCGGCTCCGATGACGCCTGAGGAGACTGCCGACGTCGAATATCTCAACAACAATGCCGCCTGGGTGCTTGCCAAGCTGACCAGCCCTATGGGCAAGGCTCTCGCTCAGGCTATTGAGAACGGTGACCTCAATGCCCTTGCCAATAATGATTATTTTGCGGTGAAAGGCCGTTGCACCAATGCCCAGGCTATTCAGATAGTTGATATGGCATGGCAGGCAATCGGTTCGCCCAACGAGCGCGGCAACTCGCGCAAGATGCGTCAAGGCGTCAAGAACGGTTCGGTAGAGCTCCGCGAGATGATCAATCTGCTTGCCAGAGTGCGTCCCTCGGAGAATGTCAATACTGCTCCGAGACCTGCCAAGTAGAGTTAAAAATTAGAGGTTGTTTAAAAACAAATGTGAAAGCCGGAGTCCATTCTCTTGAGATGGATTTTGGGATGAATTGAAGGAGCAATGCTGTAGCATTGTGACTGAAATTCAGCACGAAATACATCCAAGAGAATGGATGCAAACAAGCATTTTTTATAACTTCAATAAAGCAATTTTAATGTATAATAATGTTAATATAAGTTACTCTCGCCTGCATGGATGTCTTTTTGGCTCCCCTGTCCCTAATCTTCAGTCACCATGCTACAGCATGGCTCCATCAGATTATGAACAGGTTAGCTCAAAAATACATCCACTCCGGCTTCACATTTGTTATTAAACAACCTCTTAAAGTAAAAAATTGCCAATTATGACTATCAACGAAATACAAGACGATATTGTAGCGGAGTTTTCCGAGGTCGACGACTGGATGGACCGCTACGGCATGATTATAGATCTCGGTAACAGTCTGCCTCCCATCGATGAGCAATACCGCGATCCGGCCCATCTCATCGAGGGATGTCAGAGCCGCGTGTGGGTCAATGCCGAGCTTACTCCCGAGGGACGTGTGCACTATACGGCCGACTCCGACGCTATCATCGTCAAGGGCATCATATCGCTTCTTGTCAAGGTGCTTGACAATCAGACTCCCGACGATATAATCAACGCTGACCTTCACTTTATCGACGACATAGGTCTCAGCGAGCACCTTTCGCCCACCCGTTCCAACGGACTGCTGGCCATGCTCAAGCAGATGCGTCTCTACGCGCTGGCGTTCAAGGCCAAGCAGGGACAGCAATAATCAGCATGTGAGAAACAAAAGTTTTTGACAATACATATGCACAAACTCACCTTCGCCGTTGTTATATTTACCCGGCGCGGGTGAGTTTTTTCGTATCACTAAAGTATTCCGCAATCCTCTCAAGACATGTTTATACTCGTAGTCTGCATCATTCTTCTTGTGCTGGCGGTTGCCCTCACATTCTATTCGTCCACCTATGGCACGGCGGTGGCTTTTCTCGCGCTGTGTACGTCGGGGCTTATGCCGGGTGTTCATCTCGGGGCGTCCACCTATATGTTCTGGGGTGTGGCTATGCTTATAGTCATAGCTCTTAACTTCATATTGCCACAGGGAGTGACGGCTTCGCGTCTCGGAGTGCCATACATCTTCACCGCCTCTCTGGCTGGTATGCTCATCGGACTGACCGTCTCGCATGCGGCTATGATTGTCGGGGCCTTTTTCGCGGCTCTACTCGGAGGGGTGGCCTACGGACGCACACCCAAGGGGCATCAACTGGCCTATCCCACTCACAGATTCTGGAACTATCTGTGTGCCAAAGGTCTTCCCGCGGTCATATCGTTCAGCATCACAGGCACCACAATCCCCATACTCACAAGCGGATTCTAAATACACGGGGTGCAATTATTATGCCATTACCGGCATGCAGTCGATGCAACGTAAGTCGGGGTGGGGTTGTTATAATGTCGTGCCCCCGGGCTCTTAAACTTTGTTAAGGGTGATTGAGGCGGGGAGATGTAATGAATAAAATTGTTAACTTTGCCATATGACCCGAATATTCACTCTCATAATCATAGCCATTGCGGCATGTGTGGGCTCGCAGGCCCAGGTGTTGCCGCAACTCAAACGCGAGAAGCCTGATCTCGCGGCAATACGTCAGGCCACGCTCGACCGCACGTCGCCATATTACTATCCCCGTCTCATGAAGGAGTTTCAGCGCAACGACACGCTGATGAAGATTGACAAGTTTCGACACCTGTATCTCGGCTATATGTTTCAGGAGGACTATAATCCCTATCGGTCGAGCGAGCGTACCATCACTTATGACGCCACACTCAACCGCTCCAAGGAGCTGACACGTCAGGAGTGTGACTCGGTCATAGCGTATGCCGAGCAGGCTCTGGCCGACAATCCGTTTAATCTTGGCGAGATGGTGATGCTCATCAACGCTCTGCGCGGCAAGGGCAAGAATAATCTTGCCAACATATGGCAATACAAGCTCAATTATCTGCTCATGGCTATTGTCTCGACCGGTACAGGACTTGACGAGGAAAATGCGTGGTATGTCATAGAGCCACAGCATGAGTATGTGCTCCTCAACATGATGGACTACAGTGTGAGCGACCACGTGTTTTATGACCCCTCATATGAATACCTGACCGTCAAAAATTCGTCGGGCAAGGATGCCGGAGGCTATTATTTCAATATCGGTCCTTTGCTTGAGGAGTATTACCGCAAGCATCCCGACGAGCTTTAAGCCCGCATTAAGAAGTTTATACAGCAGCCACTAAAAATACCCGTTCTGAGTCATGAATTATACGCCTTTGGTACGACCATGGTTTATTCACAAGGCCGGACAGCCGCTCACGTGGCGCGGCAGGGTCGAGGAAGTGCAGCGCGCCACACTGTCATGGCTGATTTCGCACGGCTGTCACACTAAATGGGGCCATGAGCGCGGACTGGACCGTGTGCAGGACTATGAGGGTTACAGCCGCGCGGTGCCCGCTCCGCAGACATATCCTCAGATAAGAGAACTTGTGATGCGCATGGTGGGCGGCGAGGCCGACGTGTTGTGGCCCGGAGTCACGAAGCGTTATGCCCAGAGCTCGGGCACGTCGGACGGCAAAAGCAAATACATACCGATTACCGACGATTCGCTCCGTCACAACCATTATGACGGCGGGGCGCAGGTGGTGGCGCAATATCTGCGTCTATATCCCGACAGCCGTCTCTTCTCGGGCAAGAGTTTCATCCTCGGCGGCAGTTATGCCAATGAACTGTCGCTTCCTCCCGGGGTGCGTGTCGGCGACCTGTCGGCCACACTTATCGACTGCATAAATCCTTTGGCCGAGAGAGTGCGTGTCCCCTCCAAGAGCGTGGCACTGATGCCCGACTGGGCCACCAAGCTGCCGGCTCTCATCGAGGCCTCGCTGCATGAGAATATCACCAACATCTCGGGGGTGCCGTCGTGGTTTCTCACGGTGCTCAAAGGGGTAATGGCCAAGGCCGGTGTGGATTGCATACATGACGTGTGGCCCAATCTTGAAGTGTTTTTTCACGGTGGCATCTCCATGCTTCCTTACCGCGGTCAGTATGCTCAGATCACTCGTCAGGGCATGCGCTATCTCGAGAGCTACAATGCGTCGGAAGGTTTTTTTGCCGTGCAGGATACGCTTGAGTCACACGCAATGCTCCTGCTTCTCGACAGCGGAGTGTTCTACGAGTTCATACCGCTCTCTCAGGTCGACAGCGACCGTCCCCAACTGATACCCGCATGGCAGGTTGAAGAGGGTGAGATCTACTCGCTTGTCATCACATCGTGCAACGGGTTGTGGCGTTACACTCCCGGCGACACAGTGAGAGTGGAGAGCGTCGACCCGCTGCGCATCACCATCGCGGGCCGCACCAAATCGTTTATCAACGCTTTTGGCGAGGAACTGATGGTGGAGAATGCCGAGGCCGCCATGACGCGCGTATGCCACGAGATGGACTGCGAAGTGGCCAATTATACGGCCGCACCGGTCTATGCCTCCGACAATCGTCGCGGACGTCACGAATGGCTCATAGAGTTTGTGCGTGAGCCGGCTTCGATTGACGCTTTTGCCGAAGCCCTCGACCGGGCTTTGCAGGATGTAAATTCGGACTATCAGGCCAAACGTGCCCACGGCATATTTCTCGATCCTCTCACGGTGGTCAGAGGCCGCCGCGGCGTGTTTGACGACTGGCTGGCCTCGACAGGCAAGCTCGGAGGTCAACGCAAGGTGCCGCGTCTGTCCAATAACCGCGACATCATCGACAGGATACTACGCCTCAACGGTGAGACCTGACGCTCGGACGCTATCAAAAACAACCTTAAATATACACAATGAAAACCGGAATTATCACGTTTCTGCTTAGTCTTTGGGCTGTAGCCTCAGCCTGTGGAGCCGAAGCTCCCAGGTATATATTCTATTTCATCGGCGACGGCATGGGCATGGGCCAGGTGCAGGCCGCACAGGTGTATAACCGCACTGTGCTCGGCAATGACGAGCCTCTGCTCATGATGCAGTTTCCGGTAGCCTCACAGTCAACCACCCACTCGGCCTCCTCGCCGGTGACCGACTCGGCTGCCGCAGGCACCGCACTTGCCACAGGCCACAAGACCAACAACGGCATGCTCGGCATGACGCCCGACTCAGCGGCCGTAACATCGGTGGCCAAGGAGCTCTTTGACCGAGGCTACGGAGTGGCACTCGTAACATCCGTGCCGCCTGACGATGCGACTCCCGGAGCGTTTTACGCCCATGTGCCGTCGCGCTCCATGTATTACGAGATAGGTCTCCAGGCCGCCGCGTCGGGCTATGACTTCATTGCCGGCTCCAAACTGCGTGGCACCAAGGACAAGGATGGTAATCCCAATGATCTCATAGACACATTCCGTGCCAACGGTGTCGACATCGCCCGCGGGCTTGACCAGCTCAAGGACAAGAAGTCGCGCCGTGTGCTGCTGCTCAATCCCGAAGAGATAACCGAGAGCCAGATCAATTTTACCATCGACTCGGTGAAAGGGGCCATGAATCTCCCCGACATGACGCTTGCGGCTCTCGAGCACCTGAAAAGCAACGGCCGTGACCGCTTCTTCATGATGGTTGAAGGTGGTAATATCGACTATGGCGGCCATGCCAACGACGGCGGCACTATCATCAAGGAGGTGATTAACTTCAACCAGGCTCTGCGCCATGCCTATGACTTCTATCTCGCACATCCCGACGAGACCCTTATTCTCGTCACTGCCGACCATGAGACCGGCGGCATGGGGCTGGGCAACAATTCGGTAGGCTATGACCTGCATCTGCGTTATATCGACTGGCAGAGGATTTCCAAAGACCGTTTTGCCGACTATTGCCGCGCCATGCGCCGCTCGCGCCGCATATACGACTGGCCCGACATGAAGGAGTTTCTTGAAGAGAGGATGGGATTCTGGCATGCAGTGCCCGTGACCGACGAGCAGACCGCGTCGCTCGAGCAGGAGTTTGAGCGTTGTTTCAAAGGCGAACTGCCGGCCGACAAGCATACGCTTTACAACTCGTTCAATACCTTTACCGAGATGGTCTACAGGATTCAGGACAGTGTGACAGGACTCGGCTTCACCACCAACGGCCATTCGGGCGGACTTGTGCCCGTCTATGCCGTCGGCGTTGGCTCGGAGCTTTTCATACCACTCACCGACAATGCCCTTCTTCCGGAGCGTATCCGCACGATATGCGGCCTGGAGCAATGACATGTGATGACGTGGATGTGACCCGTCATCGCACTCAATAAAAACACTTATGAGGTGCAAAAATGTCTGACATTTTTGCACCTCATAAGTGTTTATTTTTGTCTCTAATTATGTCGCTGTCAATGTACCGACCACTCGGCACCGTCCTTGGTGTCTTTGATTGTGAAGCCAGCCTGGGCGAGACGGTCGCGTATGAGGTCGCTGGTGGCCCAGTCCTTGGCGTTTTTGGCCTTGGCGCGCATCTCGAGGATGAGTTCCATGGCTTTTTCAAACGGTTTCATGACCTCGGCGTTGTCGGCACCTCCGGCTATCTCGGGACGAATGCCGAGAATGTCGATGAGGAAGGTGTCAAACACACCCTTTAGCTCGTCGATGTCGGCCTGAGTGGCTGTGGCCTTGCCGTCCTTTACGGAGTTGACGATGCGCAGCGCGTCAAAGAGGTGGGCTATGACTATCGGGGTGTTGAGGTCGTCGTCGAGAGCTTCGTAGCAACGCTCGCGTATGCCCTTGACATCGACAGTCGAGGCGGGTGACGGAGTGAGTTCCTGAAGACGGCGATAGCCTTCGAGCATACGTCCGAGAGCCTTTTCAGAGGCCTGGAGGGCTTCGTTGGAGAAGTCGACCGTGCCGCGATAGTGGGCCTGGAGTATGAAGAAGCGTATGGTCATCGGGCTGTAGGGCTGGGTGAGCAGCGGGTGTGAGCCGTTGAAAAACTCGTCGAGCGTGATGAAGTTGCCCAGCGACTTGCCCATCTTCTTGCCGTTGATTGTAATCATGTTGTTGTGCATCCAGTAGCGTACGGTCTCGTGGCCGTTGTGGGCCATTGACTGGGCTATCTCGCACTCATGATGGGGAAACATGAGGTCCATGCCGCCGCCGTGTATGTCGAAGCTCTCGCCGAGATATTTCTCGCCCATGGCCGAGCACTCGAGGTGCCAGCCGGGGAAGCCTTCACTCCAGGGCGAGGGCCAGTGCATGATGTGTTCGGGCGATGCTTTTTTCCACAGCGCGAAGTCGGCGGGATTGTGTTTCTGCTCCTGTCCGTCAAGGGCGCGGGTGGTCGAGAGCAGTTCGTCGATATTTCGGCCCGAGAGCTTGCCGTAACGGTGGTCGCGGTTGTATTTGGGCACATCGAAGTAGACCGAGCCGTCAGATATGTAGGCATATCCGCTCTCGAGTATCTTCTTGACATATTCTATCTGCTCGATGATATGGCCCGAGGCATGCGGCTCGATCGAGGGGGGCAGCACGTTGAGAGCCTCCATGGCTTTGTGATAGCGGGTGAGGTAGTGCTGTACCACTTCCATCGGTTCGAGCTGCTCAAGGCGCGCTTTCTTGGCAATCTTGTCTTCGCCCTCGTCGGCATCGTGCTCGAGGTGGCCTACGTCGGTGATGTTGCGCACATAGCGCACCTTGTAGCCGAGGTGGCGCAGGTAGCGAAACAGTATGTCGAACGTGATGGCCGGACGGGCGTGGCCCAGGTGGCCGTCGCCATACACTGTCGGGCCGCACACATACATGCCCACGCGTCCCTCGTGGAGAGGCTTGAACTCCTGCTTGGTGCGGGTGAGGGTGTTGTAAATAGTCAGACTCACGGGGGTTGGATTTAAAATTGGAAAAATGGAAAATTTGCCTCGCGGTGGATGCGAAGCCCAATTTCCCATTTTAATGTTTATTGTTTTAAAACTCTATCAGGCTTTGCCACCCATGATAAAGGGGTTGGGTATCTCGCCGTTGTTGCCGTTCTGGCCGCCTACGGGACGCTTGGGCACGATGGGACCGAAGGTCTGCTCATACTTCTTCACGTTGTCCATGAGTGCGCCGAGGAGGTTTTTGGCGTTCTCGGGGCTCATGATGATGCGGCTCTGCACCTTGGCTCCGGGCATGTTGGGGGCCATGGTGATGAAGTCAACGAAAAATTCGTTGGGGCCGTGGGTGATTACTGCGAGGTTGGAGTAGATGCCTTTGGCTACCTCGGGAGTGAGTTCTATCTTGATTTCCTGTTGCTTATCCATTTTGTTTATGATTTTTAATGTTGTATATTTCAGGGTGTGTTATTGTCTTTATCAAGCCTTGCGGTTAAGAGACTGCTTCATAGATGGTGCATACGCCCATGGTGAGGGGTATCGCGCGAGCCTGAGAGAATCCGGCCTCGAGCATTATGGCTGTCATGGCGTCGCCTTGCGGCACGGCTGCAATCGACTCGGGCAGATAGCTGTAGGCCCGCACATCTTTCGACACCAGGCGTCCGACAGTCGGGATGACATGGCGGGTGTAGAAGTTATAGAGCGGTCTGACCATAGGCGATGTCGGTGTGGAGAGCTCGAGTATGACGGCCCGTCCTCCGGGACGGAGCACACGGTGCATCTCGCGATAGCCGGCCAGGAGGTCGGCAAAGTTGCGCACGCCGTAGGCACATGTCACCACGTCAAACGAGGCGTCGGTGAACGGCAGCAGCAGACAGTCGCCGATGCCGAGCGTCACCACTTCCTGCAAACCCTCTTTAGCCACTTTGGCACGTCCGATTTCTATCATGCCTTCCGACAGGTCAACGCCGGTGACGGCTATGGGGTCGAGCTCGCGGGCCAGCTTGATGGCCAGGTCGCCCGTGCCGGTGGCTATGTCGAGAATATCGTCGTGCTGACAGTCACGCAGCAGTCTCACGGCTTTGTATCGCCACAGTCGGTCGATGCCCATGGTCATGGCCCGGTTCATGAAATCATAAGCCGGGGCGATGCTGTCAAACATCTCGCGCACTTGCCGGGTCTTGTCGCCCGAGCCGTCGCCGTAAGGGGTGATGCGTTCTACGTCCAATTTGGATTAGAGTTGATTGAGACAGTCAAGCACGTTTTTGGCAATGCGGTCCTCGAGGTGCTGCTCGGGAGCTTTCTCGAATTTCTTACCTGTGATGTGCTCGTAGAGCTCGATGTAACGCTCCGAGACCTCCTCGCAGAAAGCGTCGGTCATCTCGGGCACCTGCTGGCCTTCCTTGCCCATGAATCCGTTGGCCATGAGCCACTCGCGTACAAACTCCTTGGAGAGCTGCTTCTGGGGCTCGCCTTTGGCCAGACGCTCCTCATAGCCTTCGGCATAGAAGTAGCGTGACGAGTCGGGGGTGTGGATTTCGTCGATGAGTATCACCTTGCCGTCGCGCAGACCAAACTCATACTTGGTGTCGACGAGTATGAGGCCCTTCTCGGCGGCCATCTCCGAACCCTTCTTGAAGAGGGCGCGTGTGTAGGCGGCCATGGTGTCAAACTGCTCGGCGGTGACGATGCCCTGTGCGATGGCTTCCTCGCGCGAGATGTTCTCGTCGTGACCGGCGTCGGCCTTGGTGGTGGGGGTGATGATGGGCTCGGGGAAACGCTGGTTTTCAACCATTCCCTCGGGGAGTTTCACTCCGCAGAGCTCACGCATGCCGGCCTTGTATTCGCGCCACGCGCTGCCGGCGAGATAGCCGCGGATAATCATCTCGAGCTTCAGACCCTCGCAGCGGTAGCCTACGGTGACCATGGGGTCGGGCACGGCTATTTTCCAGTTGGGCACGAGGTCGGCGGTAGCGTCGAGCATGGATGCCGCTATCTGATTGAGAGCCTGTCCCTTGTAGGGGATGCCTTTGGGGAGGATTACGTCAAAGGCCGAGATGCGGTCGGTAGCGACCATCACCAGGAGGTCGTCGCCTATCGAATAGACGTCACGTACTTTGCCATGATATACCGCCGTCTGGCCGGGGAAGTTAAATTCGGTATTAACCAGTGTTGTTGCCATAATATATGCCGTAATAATTGATTTTAGGGCAAAATTACAAATTTCCGTTTTAATCTCCTAATTAAAACACCCTCTTATTATCTATTCCTCTGCGGGTGTCTGATAGGCTCCGGGACGCGGGGCGGGGAGGCGCGGAGTGCCGTAGGGGTCGAGGACGCTCTCGGGTGAGGTGAGCGACGAGTCAGCGTAGGTCAGGGCAGGGGAGTCGTGTTTCAGGCGGTAGTCGAAATGATATTCGTTACGCACGGTGGCATAGAGCGGGTCGGTGTCCCACAGGCAGTTGATGAAGTTGGCGTCGTCGGAGCCCTTGCTCTTGAGCACGCATGAGCGTAATGTAACGTCCGTGCCTGTGAAGTCGCCCACGGAGAGGTCGGTGCCGAGGCCGTAGACTATGCTGTTGGTAATCGAGGCCCGTAGATAGGCGAGGCCCGAGCCGTCGTCCGAATCGCGGTCATAGTGGTCAAACTGCACGATGGCTCCGCGCGGCGCGGTGAAGAGGTAATAATTGGCAAAGGTGCAGTGGTTAGCCAGCACGTCGCCACCGTGCATCAGCATCGCGCCATAAGATGCCTCGGCCACTTCGCATCCATATAGCCTGACCTCGGCGTGACGGGTGGAGAGTGCGTAGCCGGCCGAGTTGCGCAGGCGGCAGTTGACCATAGTCACGGCCGACAGGGAGTCGAGCGAGACGCCGCTGACAGTGTTGCGGACTATGGTGTGTGACAGCATGTTGCCGCGGCTCTCGGGCGAGAAGCGTAGACCATTCCATTGCGAGGCCATGAGGTCAAACGATATGTCGCCCACCACGTTGTCGGTGCGGTCGCCGCTCAGCTCCACGTTGTGTTGAGGGGTGCCGTCACAGATGAGCGACCCGTATACGGCCATATAGGCTCCGTCATGAAAGTGCAGCCGCACGCCCGGGTCGAGGCGCAGTGTGGCTCCCGGAGCCACGACAAGCGAGTCGAATATCTGGTAAGGGTAGGTGGCGTCCCAAGTCTCGTCGGCTGTTATTTCGACCGCCTCGCGCCTGATTACGTCCTGGCCCCGCGCGCTGAGCACGACTGTCGAGCTGACACCGTTGGTGAGAAAATCGAGATGGCCGCGCACGTCCGAGGGCTGTGGCGATGAGTTGACGGGGAGTGTGGCCTCGACAAACACATAGATGGAGTCGTTGGGGCGTATCTCGACGTCGGAAAACTGTGATCCCGCAAAGCCGTCGACATTCACGCGGAATGAGCCCTCGCTCCCTTCGCGGAGCGAGATGCTTGAGATGCTGAGTATCTTGTTATGGCGGTTGTGCACCACAAACCGTGCCGTCGGTGTGGGCTGCCCGGTGAAGTAGGTGCCCATGTCGAGGGTGTCGACCGAAAACACCGGCTGCGACAATGCCGAGGTGGCATATCCGTCCTCTATACAGCTTTGGGACGAGAGGAGTATAACGATGGCCGCAATGGCCGCATAGAGCTTTTTCATCATAATCTTAACAACGTGAAAAAGCCTTGTTTAGTATATAGTGTGGCGTCAGTGTGCGGCTTTGCGAAGGCCTGCTATCTCCGAGGCGGGAATCCTTGTGTGACATATGCGGTAGCCGTCGTTGACATCCGGGTCGAGTCGTGTGACCACCTGTTGCGGGCAGCTCCAGGCAACACCCTTGTCGGTCGATCTCAATAGTGTGCACATGCGCCTCATTTCTCTGATGCAGCTGATGTGCTCGTCGGCCACGCTCACAAGTGAGCCGTTATCGAGAGCTACGATAGTCGGGATACGGTAAAACCGCAAGCCGTAATCTTTTCGGCAGAAGGGTCATCGGGTGGTTTCGGGAGTTATTGAGTCGGTAGTGGCCTTGATGGTGTCGGCGGGGGCTTTTTGAGGCATACGCGAGCGTATCAGCCTGTCGGCCTCATAGGCCGATGTGCCTCGGTAGAGCTGCGCTCCGGAGCTGTCGGCCACGATGTAGAAGGGGGTGCGTGGTATGGCCAGACGGCGTATCTCACGGCCTGAGGTCGAGCCGGGGGCCCAGGCCTGATACCATTTGATGCTGTCGCCTTTGGAGTAGGCATGCCACATGGCCGAGTCGGGAGCCACCGAGATTTCGATAATCTTGAGTCTGCGCTGTGACAGGGCGCGCCGCAGCGAGCGCAGACGGGCAGTGATGCTGTCGGGACGGGCGGCGTCGCTGAACATCAGCAGCGAGTAGCTCTGCATGCTCGGTACATATCTCACTATGGTGTCGTGGCCGAGCGAATCGAGTCCGGTGCGGAGCGTAAACGATTTGACATCGCCACGGGCCGAGGTGGTCACCTGTTCGCCCACGGTCGAGGCATAGGCCGATGCGAGCAGGGCGGGGCGCGCCTCGGGGGCTATCTCGTTGAGCAGCGAGTCGGCCAGCAGTTCGTGGCCCGCCGCGCGAAACTGTGTGACCATGAGCAGTGTCGAAGCCATGCTCGCGGGGTTGGAGCGGACGGCCTCGGTGATGAGGCGGTTGACCTCGCTGTCCGAGCCGTGGGCAAGTATCGAGTCGTGTTGGGCCACAAAGGCGGCATAGTCGCGCGAGGCGTCCTGGCCCGTCACTTTAAGCGACGACGGGTCGCCGAGCTTCATCTTGACCTTCAGGCGGTCGCCGTCCGAGGCCACGCAGCTCCACAGGCGCGAGCCATCGAGCGCGAACACTTCCACCAGAGTCGGCTGGGAGGATGTGCCTTTAAGTTCCACCTTCCCGTCGACCGGGTGAAACGAGGCGCGCGACACTCCGCCGCGGGTCATATATACCATCTCGAGGCCTCGTGTGTCGAGCCCCTCGATTTCGCATTTGATTACAAACCCCTCCTCGCCGCCACAGGCCGTTACGGCCAGCAGCACGATAAATGACAGTATGGTGAAAATTTTTCTCATCGCGGTTGTGCGGATTATCTGAAACTATTGGCAAAAGTAGACAATTTTTTCACTTACTGCCAACTTATTTAGCGGTTTTGCGTAATTTTGCATCACAATCACTCACAACAATGAATCTCATCACCCGTCTGCTTCTGCTCACGATATCGTTGACCGTGCTGTCGGCCCCGCGCGCTGCGGCTCAGATAGTCAACATCGAGCCTGAAGCCCCCGTCAATTCCGACAGCATACGCCGGGCATTTGACTCGGGGCCTTATTTCGGTCTTTACAAGGACAATTATTTTATCTTCGGATGTCCCGTCGGACAGCATATATCCAAGACCAACACTAATATAAAGTTTCAGATTTCCATCGCGCAGCGTCTCACCAAGAGTACGCTCCCGCTGGGCACCTATCTGTTTCTGTTCTATTCCCAGAAGTGTTTCTGGAATGTGCTCGAGAACTCCATGCCCATGACCGATCTGAATTTCAATCCGGGCATCGGTCTGACCAAACCGCTCTTTGTGCGCAACCGTTTTGTCGGCAAGGTCAATCTCATACTCGAGCATGAGTCAAACGGCCGCGACGGCACCGCCTCGCGCTCGTGGAACCGTGTCTCGCTCGGCGGAAGCATCATGATCGACCCGCAGATCACGGTGCACGGCAAATTCTGGATACCTATAATCGACGGCATGGAGAACAAGGACATACTCGACTATTGCGGCATCTATCAGATAGGCACCTCGTTTACCACGCGCAACGAGCGGTTTGGCGCGGCCGTGACGCTGGTCAAGCGCAAGGGCTGGCGGCTCAACTATAACACCATCATCGAGCTCAACTATCGCATTTTCAAGCGCGACAACCAGTATCTCTTCCTCCAGTATTATAACGGCTATGGCGAGGGTCTTCTCGCCTACAAGGAGTTTCACTCCACCATCCGCATCGGCCTCGGCATCAAGCCCCGCCTGTTCAGCGATTATTAATAAACATCTTTTGGGCTGTTAAGAATATTTTATTTTAAATTTCAGTCAGTTAGATTGTTGTATTGTAGGATTATTTATTGTATTTTTGTCAAAAAATTAAAAAAATATACAATCCTATTTATATCTGTCTTTGTCAATATGAGGCTTAAAAAACTTTATTTCAAAAATCATAAGACCGGCTGGTGTCTTGAAGATGTCAAATTTGGCTCTCTAACACTTCTGGTCGGAGCGTCAGGAGTCGGCAAAACCCAGATACTAAAGGCTATAGGGACGCTGGGTCGTATTGCTGCCGGATGTTCCTACAATGGTCTGGAATGGAGTGTGGAGTTTGATGAAGACGGCGAAAGTTATGTGTGGTCGGGTCGTTTTGAGTATGATCCATATAAGAACGAGGACCGAATTTTTGGAGGAGAAGTCAATCTTGCAATAGAGAGAGAATCTCTTGTAAATAAGGCCGGAGAGGAAATATTTGTGAGAGATTTCGGACAATTGAATTATCACGGAGTTCCGACAGTAAAACTGGATCAGACACAAAGTGCAGTGGAGCTGCTGAAAGAGCAGGATGATATAGCTCCGATAAATAGAGCTTTTAAAAAAATAAGCTGGTTGCATCTTGAATCAGCCGGTTTCCCGAGTATGATTCCACATCAGGATGATATTAATGCTCCTCTCGCCCGAAAGGACATTAAAGAGCACGGGATGTTTACTCCGATAGATAAACTTTTCCTTGTGCAAAAAAATGACCCGGAGCTTTTTGATTTCATCAAGGAGATTTTTATAGATATCTTTCCGCTTGTCGAGGATATTGATTTTGAAATTACAGCGTTATATAAAGATAAGGTCCTCCCTCTGCTTAAAATCAAAGAGCGGAACGTCGAAGCATGGATTTATATGCCTGACATATCGGCCGGAATGTGTCGCACACTCTCTCAGATTGTCGCGCTTGCCCTTGCTGACGACGGAGACGTGATACTTATAGATGAATTTGAAAACGGATTAGGTATTAATTGTATAGACCGTCTTGCCGATATGGCAAAGGATCCTGATGTCAGCGTCCAGATAATTATGACAAGTCATCATCCTTATATAATCAATGCTATACCGTTAAATGACTGGAGGATTGTATCGCGTAGCGGGAGTGTTGTGACCGTACATACGGCCGGAGAGTTACGCATAGGCACACATTCCAGACATGATGCTTTTATGCAGTTGATGCAGACATCGGCTTATCGCACAGGGCAGTCATGAATGTATATATCATAGTTGAGGGCGCGTGCACCGAGTATATCGTTTATCCGCGATGGCTTGATATTCTTGCGCCCGGCCTTGTCAGGGTTGACAACGTGTGTGATATGCAGGATAATAACTATTACCTTTTCAGCGGAGGAGGAATACCGTCAATATATAGCCATATCGCCAATGCGGTCGAGGATATCAACAATATCAATGCTGCCGGGGACGTCAGGATTGACTGGCTGCTGGTGTGCATCGACACGGAGGAGGAGTCGCGTGAATATATACTTGACCGGATTAATGACACCCTGGCTCAGAGAAAGATAAGTATAGAATCATTTGGCCTTGAAGTATTTGAGCAGAAAGTCAGCATGGAGTCATGGTTTCTTGGCAACCGCAGGATATTCAAGTCCAACCCTGAAGATGCCGAATTGCGGCGTTACATATCGCATTATAATGTCAGGGAAAATGATCCTGAATTGATGGAGAATATAGATGTGGAGGAATTTTCTACAAGAGCGCGGTTTCATCATTCATATCTGAAACGTATTTTTCGCGAGCAACACATTATCTATTCCAAGGCGCGGCCCGGAGATGTATGCGAGAAGCATTATCTCGACAGGATAATACAACGGTGGCACGATACAGGCCACATTGCTTCGTTCGGGAGATGGTATATGTTCGTAAAAGATAAATTAGCTGCCTCTGAATGATATTTTGACACCTAAACATGTGATTTTTGATGAATTTTGCTGATTTTTGTGTACTTTTGCAGAGTCATGAAAATAGCAATCATAGGATATGGAAAGATGGGTCATGCCATCGAGCGTATAGCTCTCGAGCGTGGCCATCAGATAGTGTCGGTGATAGATGCCGACAACACCGCCGAGTTTGACTCCGACGCCTTTGCATCGGCCGATGCGGCCATCGAGTTTACCACCCCCTCGACCGCTCCGGTCAACATTGTGCGCTCGGCTGAGCGCGGAGTGCCCGTGGTGTGCGGCTCGACCGGCTGGGCCGACCGCCGCGCCGAGGTCGAGGAGGCTGTGCTCAACGCCGGGTCGGCACTGATAGCTTCAAGCAATTTCAGCATCGGCGTGCATGTGTTCAACAGCATCTCGCGCCGTCTGGCCCGCATCATGGACAAGCTGGAGCAGTATGAGCCCTCGATGACCGAGACCCACCACATCCACAAGCTCGACCATCCCTCGGGCACGGCCATCACCATCGCCGACGGCATTCTGGAAGAGTGTCCGCGCATCAAGTGCTGGGACGAGACCGGCGTGGTGTGGAAGAATGCTCCCGAGCAGGAGCGCGACGCTCAGATGGCTGCCGCCGAGGCCCGCGCCCGTGAGCTCGGCGACGACAAACTCGGCATACTCACCTATCGCGACGGCGAAGTGCCGGGCATACACAAGGTAAAATGGGAGTCGGCCGTCGACACCATCACCATCGAACATTCGGCCAAGTCGCGCGACGGTTTTGCTCTCGGAGCGGTAATCGCCGCCGAGTGGATAGCCCACCGCAAGGGTATATTTACAATTGACCGAATGATGGAAGACATCCTCTGAAACATCATCTATGGACTCTAAAACTTTTATTGACGGCTTCAAGCGTCGCGTGCGCGAGAACAGTGTGTCGCGATGGGTGCGTTTCGGCATCGTCTCGCTCATTTTCTTCCTGTGGGTCGCCTGGCTGGGCAACTGGTGGGTGGCTCTGGCGTGGATATTGCTTTTTGACATCTACATCACGGGCTATATACCCTTCACGTGGTGGAAGAAGTCGAAAAATGCCACCGTGCGGGCCGTGATGAGCTGGGTCGACGCGATAGTCTACGCGTTGATTCTCGTCTATTTTGTCTTCACTTTCGTCGGACAGAACTATCAGATACCCTCCTCCTCGCTCGAAAAGTCGCTTCTCGTAGGCGACTATCTGTGGGTCAACAAGATGGCCTATGGCCCGCGCGTGCCTTTCACCCCGATTCACTTCCCTCTGGTGCAGAACACTTTCCCGATACTCAACACCAAGAGCTATCTTGACTCGCCTCAGTGGAAATATCATCGTCTCAAAGGGCTCGGCCGTGTGGAGCGCGGCGACATCGTGGTGTTCAACTTCCCTGCCGGCGACACTGTGGCTGTCAAGATTCAAAACCCCGACTACTATACGCTCTGCAAGATGTACGGGCGCGACAATGTGCTCTCCAATCCGCAGACCTTCGGTGAGATTATCTATCGTCCCGTGGACCGTCGCGAGAACTATGTCAAGCGCGCTGTCGGACTCCCGGGCGAGCGGCTCAAGATAGTCGACGGTGTGATATATATCAACGGTGAGCCTATCGAGCAGCCCGAGATGGTGCAGTTCAACTATTATTACCAGCTCAAGAACGGCCGTATGAGCGACGAGACCTTTGACGCGCTCGGCATCTCGGCCGACGACCGCCACATGGTGCCCGTTGGTCCGGATGACGTCGAGGCTCTGCGTCAGCTCGGCTTTACGGTCAATCCCGACGGCACTGTGCCCCAGGTCTACGCCTCGCCTCTTACTTCGGCTATGGTCAAGGCTCTCGAGGCCGATCCTGCGGTGGCCAAGGTGATGAAAATGCCGGCCACGCATGAGGAATATCTCTATCCCGAAGGTGTGTCATCCTCATGGACCCGTGCCGACTATGGCGAGATATGGATTCCGGCCAAAGGCTCTACGCTGCGTCTCTCGCCCGAGGCCTGGAAGCGTTACGGCCGCGTGATACGCGACTATGAGGGCAATCCTTCGGCACGTCTGGGCGAGGACGGCAAGGTGTATATCGACGGCAAGCCTGTCGACACCTATACCTTCAAGATGGACTATTACTTCATGATGGGCGACAACCGCGACAATTCGCTCGACTCGCGTTACTGGGGTTTTGTCCCCGAAAATCACATCGTAGGTCGTCCCGAACGTGTGCTCATCTCTTTTGACAAAGACCGCTCACTCTTTGACGGCGGCATCCGCTGGAACCGCATACTTAATTCAATTAGTAATTAGTAATTATCAATTAGTAATTCTTGGCTTGCCAAGGATTATTAGCCGGAGATTACCCACTGTCAATTGCGAAATGCTAATTACTAATTACTAATTGCTAATTACTAATTAAAAAAAGTGGTTTTGCGACCGATACTTTATCCATCCGTTCATCTGACTCTTCCTCCCCGTCTTTGCGGGGGGATAGAACTGTATGTCAGAGCGTGGGCGGCAGGGAGCTATGCCATGGACTGGGATACGGCTTTTGACAAGCGCGACAAAGCCACCCACCGTTTCACCATAGCCGACACCCGCGGCCGTCTTGACCTGACAGTCCCGATTGCCAAACCGGCCTCAAGCCGTTGCCGGTGGAGTGAAATCGGAGTCTCGACCCACGGGGCATGGTGGGATGTACACCGTGTGGCTCTGGAGAGTGCCTATGGCCGTACACCCTACTTCGAGTTTTACATCGACCGCTTCCTGCCCATGCTCACCGTCGGAGTCACCGACCGCTATCCCCGTCTCTGTGACCTCGCCTCGGCCTGGGATGAGCAGATAGCCGACATCCTGGGGCTGACCCGTGACAACCAGCGTGAGGCGACGGAGCACGACAGCCGGCTTAAAGAAGCGGCCGACCTGCAGCTTCCCCCCTACCGTCAGGTCAGAGCGTCGCGGCTCGGTTTTCTGCCGGGACTCTCGGTGCTCGACCTCATATTCAATCTCGGCCCCGAGTCACAGATATATCTCAACGACCTCGCAAACACATTATATAACGACCTATAACGACTCACACATCTGACTAACCGATGATTCCCAAGATAATTCATTATACATGGTTTAGCAATGAGCCGCTCTCAGCCGACATACAGGCCTGCATCGACTCCTGGCAGCAACATATGCCCAACTACACCATAATGAAATGGGACCTGGAGAGCATAGCCGACATCGACAACATATTCATGCGCGAAGCCATTGCCAAGCGCAAATGGGCATTTGCCGCCGACTTTGTGCGTCTTCATGCCATCTATCATTACGGAGGCATATATCTCGACACCGATATGAAGATTCTGCGGTCGCTCGACCCTATGCTCCGGCATCGCGCGTTTATCGGGCGTGAACATTCGTTTCATCTCATCGAGCACCGCACCGAGCACTTCCTGACCTCACACTGTTTCGGAGCCGAGCCCCGTCATCCCTATATCAAGAGGTGTCTCGACTATTACGAAGGACGGCGATTTGTCACAGGCACATGCCCCGACCTGCCCGTATCGCTCACGCTGGATATGACACTGATGCCCTATATCCAGAGCGAGATAGCCAAACAGTGGGGCTACAGTCCCTCGACACTGCGCGATGAGTTGCAGGAGCTGCCCGACGGTCTCACAGTCTATCCGAGCGAATGTTTCGATCCTCAGCCTCCCGGTCCGGACAGCTACGGACAGCATCTGGCACTCGGCTCATGGCGTGAAAGCCGCATAGTGCGTCCTAAAGACGACTGGCGTTACAAGATAGAGTGGCGCGTCGTGGCCGTGCTCAGGGCCATTCTTTCGGCAATGGGCTATGAGGTAATCAAGAAAAATTAGAACCGATATAATTAATGAGAGTAATAGACCACCTTACACGCAACGACGGGCGCACGGCATTCTCTTTTGAGATACTTCCCCCGCTCAAGGGCAACGATATATCGCGCGTATACGGCATCATCGACCGTCTGCGCGAGTTTGACCCGAAGTACATCAACATAACGTCACACCGCAGCACCGTCGAGTATCAGGAACGCCCCGACGGCACTATCGTCAAGAAAAAGATACGCAAGCGTCCCGGCTCGGTAGCCATCGCCTCGGCCATACAAAACAAGTATGGCATCACGGCCGTCCCCCACATCATATGCAAGGGATTCACCCGCGACGAGACCGAATATGCCCTCATCGACCTCAACTTTCTCGGAGTGCATGACCTGCTGCTCCTCCAGGGCGACGCCAAGGGGCCCGACAAGTCGACCGACCCGTCACTGGTCAATCTTCATGCCACCGATCTTCAGGCTCAGGTCAACGATTTCAACCGCGGCATCTATGCCGACGGCGAGCCCTTCGAGGCCAACGCCACACCTTTCAGCTACGGCATGGCCTGTTATCCCGAAAAGCACGAGGCCGCGCCCAACATGGAGAGCGATCTGCGTTACGCGCGGATGAAAGTCGACAACGGAGCGTCATATCTCGTGACCCAGATGTTTTTTGACAATCAGAAATATTACGATTTCGTAGCCCGCTGCCGGGCCGAAGGCATCACGGTCCCCATCATTCCCGGCATCAAGCCTGTGGTCACACGCAGCCAGCTCACGGTGTTGCCGAGAGTGTTTCGCAGCGACATTCCCGAGCCTTTTGCAGCCGAGCTCGCCCGATGCACCACCGACGAGCAGGCCAAAGCCGTAGGTGTCGAATGGTGCATAGCGCAGTGTCGCGACCTTATGGCCCACGGAGTCCCCTCGCTCCACTTCTACACGCTCATGGCCACCGACTCAGTGGCCCGAGTGGCAAAGGAGATATATTAAGAGATTGAAACAGAAGATTTCAATAAAATAAAACCGGCGTCGTTATCGACGTCGGTTTTATTTTAACGTGAGTTCGATATAAGAGTTCAGTTATCCAATAATAAAACAATCAGCCATTTAGCATAAAACTAAATGGCTGATTTTCTTGGTATTCTCGCGAAAAATTCGTAAATTTATAGTGTCCAATTATAACATTTAC
>NZ_CAJTCF010000031.1:0-42442 GCF_910574735.1 Duncaniella muricolitica
TCATCAAGCCATATGTCATATGCCTGTTCTGTACGTTCGAAGCGCACCATCTCAAACAGTTCGTCCAGCCCCTGGGGCAAGAACATCCAGAATGCTTCCGATGTTTTCATACCGCAAATTTAACAATTTTCTGAAAATTACATGCACCGGAATTTCGGCTTGAGCCGAAGAAACATAAGTTTTTCAATTCATAACAAAAATATAAGACAGGAATACATGAGTAATGATTTATCAAATCGCTCCTGTACTTCTGTCTTTTGATATTATTACACGCCCTGAAAAACTTATGTTTCTTCTGTCCTTATGAAACTTTTGTATCTCTTGTATCTCTTTATTTCCAGCAATCTGTCTCGGAGGAGATTTCGGGGATAGTGTCGGCAGTGTAGACCGGATTACGGCCGGCGGCGCGCTGGGCAGTGTAGTCACGGAGCAGTATCACGGCATAACGTCCGAGGGCAAAGATTGCCGCAAGGTTACACAGCGTCATAAGTGCCATGGTGATGTCGGCAAACCCCCACACAATGTCGAGCGACGTTATGGCACCTATATAGACTATAGCACCAACAAGCAGACGGTAAAGATTGACCAGACGGTCGTCATTGCGGATGAAGCGTATATTGGTCTCGCCATAATAATAGTTGGCGATTATACTCGTAAAGGCAAAGAAAAATATGGCCACGCACACAAATATCGACCCGTAACGATGGCCGCCGCCAAGCTCGGTATCAATAGCCTGTTGGGTCAGCACAATCCCGTCATGCCCCTCGGTGTACACTCCGCTGCACAAGATGATGAAAGCTGTGGCACTACACACGATGAGTGTGTCGGTATACACGCCAAGAGCCTGTATCAGTCCCTGCTTCACGGGATGGGTCACCGAGGCGGTGGCTGCCGCGTTGGGCGTGGAACCTTCGCCGGCCTCGTTGCTGAAAAGTCCTCGCTTGACGCCCATCACCATAGCCGCGCCGACAGTGCCGCCCATGGCCGAATCAAAGCCGAATGCGTTGCTGACTATCAGACCGAATATCTCGGGTATGCGGCCTATATTCATCACCACAATGACAAGAGCCAGCAATATATAGGCTATGGCCATGACGGGGACCACGAGTTCGCTAAACCGCGACACTCTCTGCACTCCGCCCCATATGATCACAAGGGTCATAGCTGCAAGCAACGCGGCCATCCATCCGCGCGGGAAACCGAAACAGGCGTTGAAAGCGTCTGAAATGGTGTTGGACTGCACGGAATTGAAGGCGAAACCAAACGTGAGCGTTATGAGCACGGCAAATGTCACGGCCCACCAGCGTTTGTGCAAGCCTTTCTGGATATAATAGGCGGGACCGCCCATAAATGACTTGTCGCCCTTGACCTTGAAAAGCTGCGCGAGTGTCGACTCGACAAACGCGCTCGATGCTCCAAGCAGTGCTATGACCCACATCCAGAACACCGCTCCCGGGCCGCCGAGAGCTATCGCTGTGGCCACGCCGGCCATATTGCCTGTGCCGACGCGTGAGGCTATCGACAATGCAAACGCCTGAAAGGAGCTGATGGTGCCGTTGGCGGGCGAGTCGTCCTTGCGGGTGTCGTTGTCGCGACGCCCCGAAATCATGAGCAGTCGCAGCATCTCGCCGGCCATTCTGAACTGCACGCCGCGCGTGATATACGTGAAAAACAACGCGGCAACCAGCAGCACACTCACCATGACATAATCGGTAAGTATCCCGCTCACATAACCTACAGCTTCCTGAATAGTCATAACGTGAAATTTTTTTCCACAAGCCTATCTCACAGGACTCAATCGTCCTATGGCACGGCTCAGGTTAAATAATGAGTTTATCTGATTAATTAACGGAAGGATTTATAAAATGTTATCCTTTCACTACAACAATTCTTGATTGTGACATGTTCGGGCAATAATCAGGAGATACAAAAGTTTCAGAAGGACAGAAGAAACATAAGTTTTTCAGAAGAAAATTAAAAGGCAGGAGTCCGGGAGTAAAGTTTAATCTTTTTTCAGTCTAAATCCTGTCTTGCGAAATCTTAAAAAACTTATGTTTCTTCTGTCCTTCTGTAACTTTTGTATCTCTGAAAAGTATCTCTGAAAAAAGACCTGTATAACCTTGCAGCACCATTGTCTGCATTGATTATACAGGTCTTTATATGATTCGAGACATTCGTCTCACTGCTGTATCAGAACGGCTGACAGGCATCAGCCCCGCCGTCCGTCATGTCATTACTCGGCAAGAATGTAGAGCGAGGGATATACTCGGCCGGAGGTAAATTCGCGATATACTCCGTAGCTTGTATGATCGGGAGAATACATCCATGTGCGCACCAGGTCATCGGAATGATTGGTCACCGACCAAGAACCGTCACCGTTGGGTGTCGCAGTCCAGAGATAAGTCTCGTCAATGACATCATCATTAATGACAGGAGCATTTGACACATTGATATTCTGACGGGTAGAACCACCCATGAACAGGTAGCGGCCGTTGGAGTCAAGCATCAGGAATTTACCCTCGGGAGCATTGATAACCTTGCCATTGCTCTCATAGGTAGCAGTAAACAGGAAGGCATTTGCATCAGATGGAGCAACTATCTGAGTACCGCTGGATGACACTTTGGTCACCTCAGGATAGCCAAAAGTCGAACCCTTCTTGATGGGAAGAGCGCAGAAGCCGTCAGTGACGATAATATAACTGCGTTCAAGCATGATTTCCTGCTCCTCAAAGAGATCGAAAATGGCCTTGCCGATATATTTAACAAATCGCCATTCACCATTCTTTTTCTCAAAGCGACCGGTCACAGTCTCGAGACCATTTTCGTTGAGAGTCCAGGCCGAACCGTCATATACGTAGAGATTTGCGGTAGTGCCGTTATAAACCACAAATTCCTGATCTCCGGCCTGAGCGTAAGGCAGCTTGATCTTCAGGAAAGAGGGGAGGTAGAGTTCAGGATCTGACAGATTGTTGTTGCTTGCACCCATGGCTGTATAGTCGGCGGGATTGAGAGCAACCACACCGTCGGCAACAGCCCACTTGCTACCGTTGAAGTAGTAAACGGCATTCTTGCCCTCAGTAGGAACTTCAGCAGCAAGTGCACGGCTGCGTGAGGCTGCACTGGCCTCCTGGATTTTGACATTCTTTACCTCCCAGGTTCCGGCACTTTCAGTAGTACTTACATAGCAGAAACCGATCTGGATAGTCTTGCCATTATAAGCTGAAAGGTCGATATCACCTGAGGGATAGAAGTTGTAGTTTGTATTCTCGGGTGTAGACTGAGGTGTAAGGAGCTGCCATTGTCCGCCTTTCTCGCGCACTTTAACAGTAGCTTCCTGCTTGGCATTCTCAAGAGTCTTGAAGTTCTTCCATGCCTGCTCGAATACGAGTACGGCATTGGCTTTTGCTGAAAGAGTTACCTCCGGTGAGATAAGCCATCCTTCTGAATCAAAACAACCTTTTACAAATCCGCTTGCCTTCATATACGAGTCACCGTTGTATGTGTCATGTTTCCATACATAGGTGGAAGTTCCGGGAAGCTTGACGTTTTCAATGGTAAAGTCACCGATACCTTCGGCAAAAGTCTCTTCTAAATATACCTTGGGACCTTCATCAACTGTGTTGAATATGGGATTGGTAGAAGCCTCCTGATAAGTCACAACTGCATAGTTGCCCTCGACCGCTTCGGGAAGAGCTTCGGCAAGGAGACCGGGAAGTGAGGCGGAAGCCGGCTTCACGGGAGCGAATCCCTTGATGAAATCCTCATTGCTTTCCCACACTGCCTTATAGTCGTCAGTGGTGACAGTATAGGGCTTGGCACCTGCAAGAGCTGTGAGTTCGGCGGGCACTGAAGAGGCCTCGTTGAATATCACGTCGACAGTAGTGCCGTCATCGCCGAGATAGTAAGGAAATGAGGATGTGTTGAGAAACGGCAACACTGCTACCGACGCCGGATATACACTTGTCTTATTGAAATAAGCGTTGTCACCGATAGCTTTCGCAGCAGCCTTTTCAGCATCGGTCGAAGCCTGTTTCTGCAGAAGTTTGGCGATAGCCGAATAATCGTCGGCTGTCAATGTATACGAGCCTTTAGGGCTGTCAGTATAGTCCACTCCCTCTTCAAAACCATCGAGAAAATGGTTGTTCCAGCTATTTTCGTTACAGCCTGCCAGACCAAAGGCGGTAGCTCCGGCCATGAAGGCATAAAGAATATTTTTGTTCATAATAAAAATGAGTGGGATGCTTGATTAGAAATAGAATTTGGCGCGGACATTGAAGGTACGGCCATAGCTGTAAAATACGCGGAATGCATTCTCCCATGTGCCCACCTGTGAGTCGCTGGTAAAGGCATCCATTATATAATAGTTGTTGAACACATTATATACATTGGCCGAGAATGTGCAGCGCACTCCGTCAGTAATGGGGAAGTTATAGCTTGCATTAAGGTCGAGCTGATTGCCGAACGGGATCTTCCAGGGCTCGGAAATCTTAAGGGTCTGACCGGGTTCAAGAGAGAAGTAATTGCGGTCATTAAGCGCGAAGTCGCTGTAGTTATTAGCGTTGCATGTCCAGTCACCGCCAATGCGGAAGCCCTTGAAAGGCTTGAACTGTACGCCCAAAGAACCTGTGAGCTGAGCCGAGCCGCCTACCTTGATACCCTTCTGATCAATCTGAGCATAGAGATGGTCGGGCGAGAGCGGAGTGGTTGTGGTCCAGGGAGTGTCACGGTCACCGAGGCTTGCGAGAGCCTGACCCTGGCTGTTGTAATAGTAGCCAACCGGAGCGTTCTGCCATGTATTGTCAGCCACGGTCAACATACCGTCTACCTCCATCCAGCGTGTGGGGATGTATTTGAAGTTTAACTCAACACCCATGTAACGTGAGTCAACACCATTCATGGTTGTAGAGTAACGCTCTCCGTCATATTCGAGTGTACTGGTCGAGACAAGAGTCCTGTCCTTCCACATGGTATAATAGGCGTTGACCTGAGCGGTAAACTTGGGAGAATGGAACTCATAGCCCAACTCAATAGCCTCTACCTTCTCGTTGCGCGGATCAGGATTTACAGCATTGGAGTTGACAGGAGCTACAAACACACCGTTCTGAAGATAGGGTGCACGTGTAATGTAACCGCCGTTGATAAACACATTGTTGTATCGGTCTATGTTGTAGTTGGCACCGCCCTTGATTGTTCCGGCAAAGAATGACTTTGTGGGCGACTTGCTCTGATCGGCATCAACGTAGAAGTTCTCATAACGGTTGTATGTGTTCATGTTGGCTGAGCCGGAGAGCACAAGTGTGAGTTTCTTGTCCAAAAGCTGATATTCGGCCTGGGCATACACACCCTCTTGCCAGATGCGGCTGTTCCAGTCGCGATAAACCACATCGCCAACACCGAGTTTCTGACGCTGATAAGCGAGTTTGTCTGCTTCGGAGGCAAATGTGCGGTAGTTGTTGTTTGCCGAACGATACATATCAATAAAATACTCACCGTTATAGAGGTCAGAGATTTCATTGCGGTGCTCGCCACGATAGTAACGGATGTCGATACCGGCTGTAATATTGAGATTGTCAGTAATCTCACGCTTATAGTTGCTTATGGCTCCATACCACTGGTGGTTGTTGATGGAGTTTGACATTACCATGAGCGAACCGGTAGTGCTGGCCTGGTTCATGAGCTGAATCTGATCGTAGGCAAAGAGACCGTTCTTGTGACGGAACTCATAAGTCACACCATCAACAGTCGCACTATTCCAGTTAAGATTGCCATTGCTTGAACCATACCAATAGTTCTTATATGTCGAAGTCGCACCCTGGCCGCCAGAGCCATATCCGGAACCTACTGATGCATAGACAACAGTTGAGAGTGATGATTTCTGGTCAATCTGCCATATGTGGTTGAGCATAGCCACGGGCTTATTATAATGATTGAACTGCGAAGCCTTTCTTTCACCATTGAGGCCGTAACCGAATGTCGGGTTATAACGATAAGCCTGACCACGGGGCATGTAATTGGCCACCTGCTGCCAACCTTCGATGGTAAGACCATCCTGATTGCTACGTTTGTAGTGGTCCTGAGGAGCACCTGTGACGGTAAGTGAAATCTGGTTTTTCTCGTTGATACGCTTTGACACGTTGAGGAAGTAGTTGAACGAGTCATAGCTTGTGCCCTGAATGTATCCGTCACCGGTCTTGTGCGAGCCGAGGAATGTCACAGCCCAGCCGTTCTTCATGAGACCGGTCGAGAAGCTGATACCATAGTTCATGGAGTTGTCGTTGCCGAGACCATACCATGCCGTGCCGCCCTTCTTGGCGTCAAGACCCTTGGTTACCATATTGATTGTACCACCAAGCGAAGGTGTCGACATGATTGACGCACCAAGGCCGCGCTGCACCTGCATCGAAGCGGTCACGTCGCCGAGACCGGCCCAGTTTGACCAATAGATACCGCCCCACTCCATATCGTTGACAGGGACACCATTGATCATCGTGGCAGTATTGTTTGACTTAAAGCCGCGGATATTGATTTTTGCATCACCGAAGCCGCCGCCATCTTTTGTGGCCCATACTCCGGGAGTGGTCTTGAGTACTTCAGGAAGTTCCTGGTTGCCGAGCTTTGTCTCAAGGATTGCGGCATCAATAGCTGATACAGCTACCGGTGTACGGCGTGTACGGGCTACCGACTGGGTCACTACTACGTCCTGAAGCATCTGAGACTCTAAGTCGAGTGCTATCTGGCCGAGGTTGGCAGCGACATCGAGATCTACCGGCTTATAGCCGATATAATTGATGTGTACCTTTTTGCCTGCGGGTGCGGTGATGGTAAAGTTACCATCAATGTCGGTCGTAGCTACGATTTTGGTGCCTGGTATCGAGATGGTCGCGCCGATGATAGGCTCGCCCTCTTCGTTGACCAGCACGCCACTACACTTGACATCTTCAGCGGCGGCAAACGCCACCATGCAGTTGAGCCATACGGCTCCCGCTGTCAGGAGGTGTCTCTTAATCATGATTGATGACTGGTTTGTGGGTTAATAGAATTATTTCTGGTTCTTAAATTTTTGACAAAAGTAATGAATTTTTACGAGATATGATGCGACACTCGCGACGAACGTTAAAATTTTAACAATATGAGGAGATACAAACGATAAGAAAGACAAAAGAAACATAAGTTTCCGGGATATTGAAAACTTATGTTTCTTTTGTCTTTCTTATCGTTTGTATCGTCTCTTATCGTTTGATGAATTTCTGAGAAGTACGGTGGCCGTCGGTGTGGACATACACCATAATATATATGCCGGCCGGCAGAGTTGACGATGAGAGCGACTCGGCCGATGAGATGTCAGTGCCGGCGGCGACTCTTACACCTGAGGCATTGTAGATCTCTACCCAAGAGATGTCGCTGTCGCAACCCACACCTTCAATACCTGTCAGAGTGCCGATGGTAAACAGCGGCTGCTGTTCACATATCGGTGTGTTGCCGTTATAGAGCACCATAAAGTATTCTTTACCTACCTCCCCGGCCTGGAATGCGCCGGAGAAAGTAATTTCCTGAGCCGAGGCATTGGCCGGAATCTCGATGGTTGGCGAGGTGATTGCGCCTACACTCGTAACAGTCTGATTGGCCACATAGGGAAATATCACGGCCCTCAACTGTCCGTAGAAATATCCGCCCGGATTGGAGACTGTTGCGTGAACGGTGATATTTTCGGCATCGACCGCACCGGCATCATCAATGGTAAACGAGCTTACACTCAACGCCGGAGCCACATACTGCTCCACGGTGACAGGAATACCGGCACTGATCGGCTCCGCGCTTTCACCCGAAACTTCTGCGAGATAGAGTGTATAGCTGCCGAGGGTGACACCTGTGGGCAATGTAGCCTGGATTATGATGGACGAACTTTCACCAGCCGGGACATCAATGGCATATTTTGTCAGTTCAAGCACCTCGCCGCTGCCGCTTACAAGTATCGGATAAATAGTATTGACATACTCCTGACTGCCATTGTTGACAGCCGTAGCCGAGATGCGGTAAAGATTGCCCGGGCTCATCGGAGTCTCGAGTTTAAGGTCAGTGATGTCGATTGATGGAGCCTGAGGCTGCGACACGGTCACTACTCCCGACGCACTGACGGTGAGATTGAGCCAGCCGGTCGAAGATATGCCGGTCTTGACACGCTGCACACCTCCTGTGGCCGTCTTAAATGCCGGATAAGCCTTGTATGTCCCGGCCGGAAGTCCGGAGAGCGGTACTGTGTATTCCGGCACATAATAGCTCGGTGGCAAAGCCCCAAAGCGGCTCGAAGACTGGTAATAAGCCCCGTTGATTTCAAGTCCGAGACCCCACCCCTCAGAGAATGTGTCGAAAGACCGATTGACGAAACCACCGGCTACGGTGACACTCGCATTGCCTCCCGATCCGTTGAGATCATTGATTACAGCCATTATCTCTACATATTTCGATCCGGCCACAGGCTTGCGGATGCCGATAATAGCATCCTGACTGAAGTTGTATCCACCGGCACTTCCGCCTATTCCCTGCTGACCCGGATCGAGTGCCGTGAGCAGGAAGTAGCCGTTACTCATGCCACCCCAACCCCAGTTGATGTGAAAATATCCGTCCTTATCATATCCGTCACACACAAACTCATGGCCTCCGCTGCCGCTGTCGCCTCCGAGCAATACGGGGCCACAGGTCGAGAGACTTTCATACACGAGGTCTTCCCACTCATACATGCCATACCAGTTGCGGTCACGATAGGAAACTCCTTTATCATAGTTGAAATAGTTGATAAGGGCGTTACCGACGGAAAACGACGATGCTCCGCTCTCATCAGGCCTGTAATCCATGTCGACCGACACACCTGCGGCATACATTAGTGTAGCCACTGCGGTCTTTTCATCTGCTTTGGCATCATCGGTATATGACGGAAGCATCTTGCTCCACTCAAACACAGTATTGGCGAAGTCAAACCCCGCCGACAGTTTGAGTGAATCCGTAGTGTAGCTGTGCGAGCCTGTGCCGTGTACGGGATAGTTGTGATATTTCAATATCTGCGCCATGGCTGTCGCCACACAGCCGGTGACGCAGCGATCGCCCTGATAGAGCGGGCACAGGTCGTTGTAGGGTGAGTTCTGATTCCACATTGTGACACACATGGGCTTGATGGACGCTCGCGAGGGACGTCGCTCTCCGGCAGCGCGCGAAGGGGTGGCCGTCATGGTCGAGGCCCAGGCTATCTGGGCGGTATACTCTTCAAGCCATGCCCGCAGGTTGTCGGGCATGTCGGAGGTCTCAAACTCTCCGACATCGGCATAGCCAAGGAGCGGCTGCACGACATCGTCGGCACTGACAACAAGAAAACCGTCACCGGCCGCACGGTTGAATACATAAAGCCCGTTGTTGCCAGTCGAAGCGTCTTTACATGTGTAAGCGAGTGTGATGATGTCACCACCGCGCGAGGGGGAGGTGTACGACACAGCCTCACCGCCGATGGCACGAGTCAGAGCTTCGGCGGGAGTAAGCTGGCGCGCCTGGACGCTGAGCGTCGCAAGCGTGGCCAGCGAACAAAACAAGATTTTTCTCATAAATAAGGAGTTGAATGTGCAATTATAACAAGTCTTAACATTATTAGGTTCAATGCCTTTTAGGCTTTGGCCTATTGCGTACTTCACGCGATGGTGACGGGCGGCCCTGTCTTACAGGATAGGATACCTGTCGGGGAAAAAGCCTGGCCAGCAGGTCACTGCGGTGCAGCCTGTGGAGCGAGGCTGTGATGTCGGCCCGATAGGCCGGATCATACCAGAAGAAATATTTGCGCTGTGCCTTCTTCTCGTCGGGCGATGTGGCTGTAAACACCGGCTTGAGCGTATAGGGATGAAAACCGGTGTAATATATCTCCGTGGATAGGGTCATGGGGGTTGGAGTGAAGTCCTGCACCTGCTCAAGATGAAGGTTGAGACTCTTGGTCTCGGCGGCAAGTTCGGCCATGTCGGTCTCATGACATCCGGGATGGGAGGAGATGAAGTAAGGTATGAGCTGCTGTTTCAGGTCATGGGCGGAATTTACACGGTCAAAAAAACGCGAAAACTCATGATAAAGCCTAAACGACGGCTTGCGCATAAGGTCAAGCACGACGTCCGAAGTATGCTCGGGAGCCACCTTGAGACGGCCCGAGACGTGAGAAGTTATCAGTTCCTCGTTATACTGACGGTTGGCGCGGTCAATCTTTTCATCACCGGTGTGGTGCATCGACAGATCGTAACGTACACCGCTGCCAACAAACGACTTCTTAACTCCCGGCACAGCATCGATAGCGTGATAGAGATCAAGTAGCGGACGGTGGTCGGTGTTGAGATTGGGACATACCGATGGGTGCAGACACGACGGCTTGAGACACTTGCCGCAGATGGCGAGGTCTTTGCCTCCCATGCGGTACATATTCGCGCTCGGAGCTCCTACGTCACTTAGATACCCCTTGAAATCGTCCATCTGCGTGACACTCCGCACCTCGCGGAGTATCGACTCCTTGCTGCGCGATGCGATAAATTTGCCCTGATGGGCCGATATGGTGCAGAATGAACAGCCGCCGAAACAGCCGCGGTGTATGTTGACCGAATGGCGTATCATCTCATAAGCCGGTATGCGCTTGCCTTTGTAGCGCGGATGGGGCGTGCGTGTGTAGGGAAGGTCAAACGATGCGTCGATTTCGGCGGTGGTCATTGGCGGATACATGGGATTGACCTTTATCCATTGCCGGCCGTGACGTTGCCACAGAGTCTTGCCGTGCATCGAATTACTCTGCTGCTCGATATGCTTGAAGTTCTCAGCCTGGGCCCGCTTGTCTTTGAGACACCGCTCATAGCTGTGGAGCACTATGTCGGACGCTCCGACATATATCCTGCCCTCCTCACACTCCACTCCCTCCGGAGCGGCAACGGAGCGTATCACCGTCTGAGGCAGATCGGTGATGTCGGCGATGCGGCCGCCGGAGTCAAGAATACGGGCAATCTCCACTATGCCTTTCTCACCCATGCCGTAGGATATGAGGTCGGCTTTGCAGTCGAGCAACAGCGACGGACGCAGACGGTCCTGCCAATAATCATAGTGTGACAGCCTGCGCATCGAGGCCTCGATGCCTCCGGCTATTATCGGAGTGTCGGGAAAGAGGTCGCGGAGTATGCCGCTGTACACGATGGTCGGATAGTCGGGCCGTGCTCCGTGACGCGCACCCGGGGTGTAGGCGTCGTCGCTGCGACGGCGGCGTGCAGCGGTGTAGTGGTTGACCATCGAGTCCATGGCTCCGGCCGAGACTCCGAAAAAGAGCCTTGGCGCGCCAAACTTGCGGAAGTCGCGCAGATCATCCTGCCAGTTGGGCTGCGGCACTATGGCCACTCTGTAGCCTGCGGCCTGGAGTGTGCGGCCTATGACCGCGGCCCCAAATGACGGATGATCGACATAGGCGTCGCCTGAGAAGAGAACAACGTCGACCGTGTCCCATCCCAGGGCTTTCATTTCCTTAACTGATGTAGGCAGATATGCTTCGGGGCGATGTGTCATTCTTCGGTAGTCATTTTGGCGAGGCGGTCTTCCATTGCGATGATTTCGTCGCGCATCTGTGCGGCCTCGATAAAGTTCATTTGTTTGGCGGCCTCCATCATCTCCTTGCGTCGCTTGTCGATGAGCTTGCCCAGAGCCTCGGCCGACAGATAGGGCATCACGGGGTCGGCAGCAATGTCGACCTTGGCCGTATACTCGTTGGCATACAGTATGGGCTGTGTATTCTTGAGCTGCTTGGCTCCCTTGGCGGCCTTACCGGCCTTGGTGCCAGGCTTGCCCTGCGGCAACAGTTCGTCGGTGTCGAGACCGATGATGGCGTTGCGGGCCTTGACAATGGCCTGAGGCGTGATGCCGTGCTCCTCGTTATAGGCGAGCTGCATCGCGCGCCGGCGTGTGGTCTCGTCGATAGTCTGCTGCATGGAGTCGGTAATCTTGTCGGCATACATTATCACTGTGCCGTTAAGATTACGGGCGGCACGGCCAACTGTCTGGGTCAGCGAACGGTGGGAACGCAGGAAACCTTCCTTGTCGGCATCGAGTATGGCCACAAGCGACACTTCGGGCAGGTCAAGACCCTCTCGGAGCAGATTGACACCGATAAGCACGTCAAACTCCCCGCTTCTGAGGCCGTCGAGTATCTTGATGCGGTCGAGCGTGTCGACATCGCTGTGTATATAGGCTGTCTTTATGCGCAGACGCTGCAGATAGTCATTGAGCTCCTCGGCCATGCGCTTGGTCAGAGTGGTGACAAGCACACGCTCGTCACGCTCTATGCGTATATGAATCTCTTCCAGCAGATTGTCTATCTGATTGAGCGACGGACGGACTTCTATCAAGGGGTCGAGCAGTCCGGTCGGGCGTATTATCTGCTCCACAACCACACCCTCACATTTCTCCAGCTCATAGTCGGCCGGCGTGGCACTCACATAGAGCACCTGGGGAGTGAGACGTTCAAATTCCTCAAATCTCAACGGCCTGTTGTCAAGCGCGGCCGGCAGACGGAAACCATACTCCACAAGGTTGAGTTTTCGCGAAAGGTCTCCGCCATACATGGCCCTGCACTGGGGCAGCGTGACGTGACTCTCGTCAATGATGGTCAGGAAGTCCTTGGGGAAATAGTCGAGAAGACAGAATGGTCGCATGCCGGGCTGACGCCCGTCGAAATAACGCGAATAGTTCTCGATGCCGGAACAGTGGCCCAGCTCGCGCAACATCTCCACGTCGTAGGTCACACGTTCGAGCAGACGTTTGGCCTCCATCTCCTTGGCCTCGCGCATAAACTGATTGTATTGCTCGCCAAGATCAAGCTCTATCTGTCCTATGGCCGAACCCATGCGCTCGGGCGAAGTGACAAACAGATTGGCTGGATATATCTGAAACACGTCATGGCTGCCGAGCGAAGTGTTGTCGGCCGGATGAAGTGTCTTGATCGACTCTATCTCGTCGCCCCAGAACGTGACGCGCACTATGATTTCCTCGTAAGCCAGACGTATGTCGACCGTGTCACCCTTCACCCTGAATGTGCCGCGCGACAGTTCTATCTCGTTGCGCGAATACAGAGCATTGTTGAGCGTGCGCAGAAACTTATTGCGCGCTATCTTTTGGCCGGTCTTGATTTTTATCACATTGCTGTCAAAGTCCTCGGGATTGCCCATGCCGTAAAGACACGACACCGACGAGACCACTACCACATCCTGCCGCCCCGACAGCAGTGCCGACACGGTGGAGAGACGCAGCTTCTCAATCTCGTCGTTGATCATGAGGTCTTTCTCGATATACTTGTCAACCGTCGGTATGTAGGCCTCGGGCTGATAATAATCGTAATATGACACGAAATACTGCACCGAATTGTTCGGAAAGAAGCTCTTGAACTCACCATAGAGCTGCGCGGCGAGCGTCTTGTTGTGGCTTAATATGAGCGTGGGCTTGTTGACCTGCGCTATGACATTGGCCATAGTGAAGGTCTTGCCCGAACCGGTCACGCCAAGCAGTGTCTGAGCTTTGTCACCGGCCTTGATGCCGCTGACAAGCTGCTCTATGGCCTGCGGCTGATCACCGGTAGGCTGATATTGCGAAGTCAGTTGAAATTGCATATTCTATAATGCGCGTTGCGTAAACATACAAAGGTAAGAATTTTTCGTGACAATTCCTACGACAGCATTCTTTTTGACACTGTTTTACACAGTTTTCACATAACTTTCGTAATGTAATTATCCCGGCCTGACATAATCGCTGACTGTCACCGCATTAAACGAAAGTTGCCGTACAGCATAACTTTTTAGGACCGGGAATTGTTAAATTTTTACTACTTTTACATACTCTAAGTCACGTAAACATATTTTACACCTTAATTAATTATAGTAAAGTTATGCAGATACAACGTATTCAGACTGTCTACATCTTTCTGGCCATCGTAGCCATGGCCATCTTTATGGTTGTCCCCTATGGCGAGGTAGTGGCTCTCGGCCAGACACCCGTGGCCGCCGAACAGCTCTACACCATGGCCGAATATGGAATACTGATACCAGTGGCCACCGTTATCATCCTGCTGCTTGTCGACATGTTTCTCTTCCGCAACATGCCTCTTCAGCGCACAGTGCTGGTCATCAGCTTCATGATCACACTTGCTGTGATAGCCACCGTATGCTTCACTCTGTTCAAGGAAGCACGCGCCGAAGGCATGGATGCCCATTTCAGCGTGTGGGACATCCTTCTGCCCGCCGCCGCACTCTTTGAGCTACTCGGCATTCGCGGCATCATGAAGGACATCAAGCTACTCAACTCCTACAACCGCCTCAGATAAGGACGCGTAACATTTTTTTTAGAAAAAAGCCGTGATATTGTTGTCGGTTTGTGTCAGAATGTTTAACTTTGCAGCAAAATAAGTTCTAAACATCTATTCACTACGGCAACAATTGGACAAAATGACAAACAGTGCCAAAGATAGAGAGGTGATACATTTCACCAAGATGCACGGCATAGGCAACGATTACATATATATCGACTGTATGGAATCGACGCCCGAACGCCTACCGGAGCTTGCCCGGGAAATGAGCGACCGACACACGGGTGTGGGAGGCGATGGTATCGTACTCATATGCCCCTCCGACGTCGCCGACTTCAGAATGAGGATGTTCAACAACGACGGGTCTGAAGCCCGGATGTGTGGCAACGCCTCCAGATGCATCGCTAAATATGTACACGACCATAACCTTTCGCACAATGATAAGATAAGCCTTGAGACCCTTTCGGGTGTCAAGGCTTTATCTCTAAATATGAAGGGTGACGAAGTGGAGTCAGTGACAGTCGACATGGGATGCCCGTCGCTCGAAAAAGAGGACATCCCCGTAATAGCAGACACCGACAGAGTGATTGAGACACAAGTCGACACCCCTTATGGGACTGTCGAGGTCACTGCCGTATCAATGGGCAATCCACACGGAGTGATATTTGTCGACTCCATCGAGGATGTGCCTTTTGATGAGCTCGGCCCCTACATGGAGCGTCACGAAATGTGGCCCGACCGCGCCAACATAGAGTTTGCCCAGGTGCTCGGTCCGGAACTCATACGCATGAGAGTGTGGGAGCGCGGCACGGGCGAGACTCTTGCCTGCGGCACAGGAGCATGCGCCACAGCCGTGGCCGCCGCCTTGACCGGCCGGGCCGGCAATGATGTCACACTGCGTCTGCGCGGAGGTGACCTGCACATACAATGGGCTGAAAACGGCCACGTGCTCATGACCGGCCCCGCCACCGAAGTGTTTGAGGGTGACTACGTCAGAGGATAAGACAAGTTGATAACGCCACGGCTGTCTACATATCTGCCGCGGACTAAACTATATTTATTTAAGGAAAAGGATGTTTAAGGTAAACGACAATTTCACAAAACTGCCCTCGTCATATCTGTTCAGCGAGGTGGCACGCAGGGTCAGAGTCTATACGGAGGCTCACCCCGAAGCTGAAGTGATACGCATGGGCATCGGTGACGTCACCCGCCCGCTCTGCCCGGCTGTGGTCGACGCTCTCCACCGCGCGGTCGACGACGAAGCCCACGGTGAGACTTTTCACGGCTATGGTCCCGAGCAAGGCTACGATTTTCTCGTCAGCAAGATAGTGGATTATGACTATCGACGCCACGGCATAGAAGTGGCCGAGGATGAAGTCTTCGTCAGCGACGGTGCCAAAAGCGACACCGGCAATATCGGCGACATACTCTCGACAGCCAACCGTGTAGCTGTCACCGATCCGGTATATCCCGTATATATCGACACAAACGTGATGGCCGGACGCGCCGGCCAACTCGGAGCCGACGGACGCTGGAGCGCGATAGAATATCTGCCATGCACGGCCAAAAACGGTTTCGTCCCCGCTCTCCCCGCCGGCAATCCCGATGTGATATATCTGTGTTATCCCAACAATCCTACCGGCACCACACTCACCCGCAGCCAACTGAAAGTATGGGTCGACTATTGCCGCGAACACGGAGCTCTGCTGCTCTTTGATGCAGCCTACGAGGCCTTTATCCGCGAGGATGATGTCCCCCACTCCATCTACGAGATTGAGGGTGCGAGAGAAGTGGCCATCGAGTTTCGCAGCTTTTCCAAGACAGCCGGATTCACAGGCATACGGCTGGGCTATACCGTAGTGCCAAAGGAACTGAAAGGTCGCGACGACCAAGGCAACGAGGTTGCTCTCAATCCGCTGTGGCGCAGACGTCAGACCACCAAATTTAACGGTGCAAGCTACCTTACACAGCGCGGAGCCGAAGCCCTCTACAGCGAGGAGGGCCAGCGTCAGATCAAAGAGACCATCGACTATTATCTCAACAATGCGGCAGTGATGCGCAAGAGTCTCTGCGAAGCCGGATATGAATGTGTGGGCGGCATAAACTCGCCCTATGTGTGGATAAAAGTACCCGACGGACTGACCTCATGGCAATTCTTCGATCTCCTGCTCGACCGCTATCACATAGTCGGCACCCCGGGCAGCGGATTCGGCCCCTCGGGCGAGGGTTATCTGCGACTCACAGCTTTCAATACGCTCGAAAACACAGTCAAGGCCATGTCGCGCCTGACAAGATAATCTGATATTATAAAAATTCATACATTTCCATTAATAAACCAAACTTTCGTCTTTATGTCAAGTTTAAGATTCAAAGTTGTTGAGGAAGCCTCCAACCGCAAACCCGTTGCAGTAGAGATTCCCAAAGAGCGTCCGCAGGCTTACTATGCCAGCAAGGTGTTCAACCGTGCCAAGATGTTTGAATATCTCCCGCTTTCGACCTACAACGCGCTCATCAACGCTATTGACAACAAGGAACCCCTGTCGCGAAGCATCGCCGACAGCGTGGCCGAGGGTATGAAACAGTGGGCCATCGACAATGGCGCACGCCACTATACCCACTGGTTCCAGCCTCTCACCGAGACCACTGCCGAGAAGCATGACGGATTTGTAGAACATGACGGCAAGGGCGGCATGGTCGAGGAGTTCTCAGGCAAACTTCTCGTTCAGCAGGAGCCCGATGCATCAAGTTTCCCCAACGGCGGCATACGTAACACTTTCGAGGCCCGCGGCTACTCGGCCTGGGACATCTCGTCGCCCGCCTTTATCATCGACAACACTCTCTGTATCCCCACAATATTCATCTCCTACACAGGCGAGTCGCTTGACTACAAGACCCCGCTGCTGCGCGCCCTCTCCGCCGTCGACAAGGCCGGCACTGCCGTAGCACGCTACTTCGACCCCAACGTCAAGCATGTGATCTCCAACCTCGGATGGGAGCAGGAATACTTCCTGGTCGACGAGGCTCTCTATGCGGCCCGTCCCGACCTCGTGCTCACCGGACGCACTCTCATGGGCCACGAGTCAGCCAAAAACCAGCAGCTTGAGGACCACTACTTCGGTGCGATACCCAAGCGTGTGGAGGCTTTCATGCTCGACCTCGAAATCGAGGCCCACAAACTCGGCATACCCTGCAAGACTCGCCACAATGAGGTGGCACCCAACCAGTTTGAGCTCGCACCCATATTTGAGGAGACCAACCTGGCCAACGACCACAACATGCTCCTCATGTCGCTCATGAACGAGGTGGCACGCCGCCACAACTTCCGCGTGCTCCTGCATGAGAAACCCTTTGCCGGCATCAACGGTTCGGGCAAGCACAACAACTGGAGCCTCGGCACCGACACAGGCGTGCTTCTCTTCGCACCCGGCAAGACCCCTAAGGCCAACCTCCAGTTTATCACCTTTGTGGCCAACGTAATGGCCGCCGTACACCGTCACAACGGTCTGCTCAAAGCATCCATCATGTCGGCCACCAACTGTCACCGACTCGGTGCCAACGAGGCTCCCCCCGCAATCATCTCCATCTTCACAGGCTCACAGCTCGCCGAAGTGCTCAACAAGATCATGAACTCCGACAAGGACGAGCTCATCGCTCTCGCAGGCAAGGAGGAAATCAATCTCGGTGTGGCCCAGATACCCGAACTGATGATTGACAACACCGACCGCAACCGCACGTCACCCTTCGCCTTCACCGGCAACCGTTTCGAGTTCCGCGCCGTAGGCTCAAGTGCCAACTGCGCTTCGGCCATGATCGCGCTCAACGCCGCCGTAGCCGAACAGCTCGCCGACTTCAAGACCAAAGTGGACGCACGCCTTGAGGCTGGCGAAGAACTCGAACACGCCCTCCTGGCCGAAATCAAGTCGCTGCTGCTCTACTCGGAGCCTATCCACTTTGACGGCAACGGATATTCCGACGAATGGAAGGAAGAAGCCGCCCGCCGCGGGCTCGACTGCGAGACCAATCCCGCACTCATCTTTGACGCATATCTCAAGCCTTCGTCGGTCGAGATGTTCCGCAAGACAGGTGTCATGAACCACGTCGAGCTCGAAGCCCGCAACGAGGTAAAATGGGAGATGTACACCAAGAAGATTCAGATCGAAGCCCGTGTGCTCGGCGATCTCGCCATCAACCACATCATCCCCGTGGCCACACGCTACCTCTCCATACTGCTTGACAACATGGTGAAGATACGCGAACTCTTCTCGGGCAACAAGGGAGTGGAACTCTCATCGCAGGATGCCGTCACCGTAGAGAAAATCATGGGCCACTGCTCCGTAATCAAAGAGGAGGTTGCCAAGATGGTCAACGCCCGCAAGGCTGCCAACAAGATCGACAACGAGCGCGACAAGGCCCTCGCCTACTCACTCAACGTCGCTCCCTGCCTCGAGATTATCCGCTATCACATCGACAAACTCGAGCTTCTCGTCGACAACGAGATGTGGCCGCTCCCCAAATACCGCGAGCTGCTCTTCATACGCTAATAGCACATAATATACATATGAATAACCACGAGGGGTCCCGACGCGATGTCGGGGCCCCTCGATTCTCAATCCATACGTGTGTTTATTATAGTATTACTGACGTTTTAGAGGATGTTTCACTTCTCCAGTTCGGCATACGCCTCATCGGTCACAGGCTCAAGCCATTCGGTCGAAGACTCTTCGCCCAGCACAGCCATAGCGAGATGGGCAAACCAACTGTCGGCGGCCGCACCGTGCCAATGCTTGACATTGGCCGGGATATTGACCACATCACCCGGCCGCAGACGGCGAGCCGGCTTGCCCCACTCCTGATACCAGCCTTCACCGGCCACACATATCAGCAACTGGCCTCCGCCCGTCGAGGCATGATGTATATGCCAGTTATTGCGACATCCCGGCTCGAATATAACATTGGCGATATTTAGCTGTTCCGACGATACCGGCGCGAGATAGCTCCGGCCGATAAAATACCGGGCATAAGCATCATTAGGCTCTCCCACAGGAAATATCATCTCACGCTCAAAACGCTGACGGGCGTCGGCAGCATCCGACGCCTCGTTCCACACCTCGGTAGCCAGACGAAAAGCACCCCACGCCTTGGGCCAGCCGGCATAAAAAGCCACCTGTGTGAGTATCTCGGCTATCTCCGTGCGTGTCACCCCGTTATCCTTGGCCATCTGAAGATGATGCTTGAGAGACGCGTCTATAATACCGCTGCTCACCAGAGCCGTAACGGTCACGACACTGCGGTCGCGAAGCGACAGTTTGTCGGTGCGGCTCCACACCTCGCCGAAAAGTATGTCATCGTTAAGCTCCGCAAACTTCGGAGCAAACTCGCCGAGCTGAGTTCGGCCGGCTGTCTGACGTATCTCTGTCGGGGCAGACGTAAGCCGTGTGGGATTCTGTGAATTTGCCATAAATGTAGTGGTCAATAAAATTATTATGAGAGATGAGCGCATCATGGTTAATAATTATTTTTTTTGCAAAGTTACATATGTAAATCCACATCATTTTATCCATTTTTACGGTGTTGCATACCAAAATTGTATATAATCATCAAAAATTAAAAAATAACACATAACTTTGCGACATGCAAAGCAATATAGTAAACCTCGACAGCATAGACGCCTATAACAAACTTTATGGGCTGCCCACCACCCATCCCCTCGTATCGGTGGTCGATCTCAAACAAGCCAAAAGCATCGTCAACCACGTCAGAATCAACTATGGCGTATACGCATTGTTCCTAAAAAACGGCGTTCAATGCTCCATCAAATACGGACGCCGACAATATGACTACCAGGAAGGCACCGTTGTCAGCTTCTCACCCGGCCAGATAATCGACATCGACATGGACGACAACGAAGTCACTGCCGCCCCTGATGTCATAGGTCTGATATTTCATCCCGACCTTATATACGGCACTCCGCTGGCCGGCAAAATGTCATCGTTCAGCTTCTTTGACTACTCCAACATGGAGGCACTGCACCTGTCTGATGACGAGAAAACAAAATTTCTCGACTGTCTCGCCAAAATCAAAGAGGAATCAGAGCATCCGGTCGACCATCACTCAGCCGCACTGCTGTCGGTCAATATCCAGGTATTGCTTGAATATCTCCACCGGTTCTACGACCGCCAGTTCATCACACGCCACAAAGTCAACTCAGAGATAGTGACACGGTTTGAGCACGAACTGAAGTCCTACTACGATACCCATTGCGGAGGCATCCCGAGCGTAGCTTATTTCGCCTCGCGCCTCAACCTTTCGGCCGGCTACTTCGGTGACCTCATACGCAAAGAGACAGGCTCCACCCCCAAAGACCTGATCACACTCCACCTCATATCAATAGCCAAACACCGTCTCGCCACAGGCAACGACGACGTCAGCGTCATAGCCTATGACCTCGGCTTTGACTATCCCGCCCACTTCTCGCGCATGTTCAAACGCCTCACCGGCCAGACACCTACCCAATACCGCACATCACTACACCTCTCCTAATCCCGCCCTTCCGGCATGAAAAAACAACCGACTCAGGAATCACAAGTAATCCAAGCCCTCAGAAACCGGGGTGGTTATGCCACGCTCCGACAATTGTATCAGACAATGGATTTTTCCTCATGGAAAACCAAGACACCCCACAGTTCGGTCAACCGCATAGTCCAAAACAGCAATGCCATCTTCAAAATCCAGCCCGGACTATGGGCTCTTGAGGAAAGCCGCGAGGATGTCCTTAAAAAATTTAATCTAAAATTAGGCAATAAAAAAAGCGAAGAGCAATTTAATCACGGCTACTATCAAGGCCTGTTGGCCGAGATAGGCAGATCCACTTATATACCCGCACAGGACAAAAACCGCCTGTTTCTTGACCGAAGACTCGAAGAAGTGGCCGACTCGATCATTTTGCCGCAATTTATCCACGAGGCCATCATGCGTAAAGCCAAGACAATCGACGTCATATGGTTTAATGAACGTATGATGCCTTCACATTTTTATGAAGTAGAACATACCACCGATATTAAAAACTCTTTGTCAAAGTTTTACGAGCTACAAGACTTTTTTGCCGGATTCTTTATAGTCGCATCATCCGAGCGTGAGACAGAGTATAATGATAAAATAAATGCCTCCATATTCAATGCGATAAAAGATAGAGTATCGTTCATCGACTATGAAGATGTCTCCAGGATGTATACCGGGCTCCGACAGATTCAGGACATCTCATGGTGATGTCTGACCAAAAAGAGAACCGTTTTTACAAAAAATTTCGCTTTAGCTATTGCGTATGTCAAAAAATAGTCATACCTTTGCAGAGCAAAACCAAAAAGCCTGGTTCCTTGGCCGAGTGGTTAGGCACCGGTCTGCAAAACCGTTTACAGCAGTTCGATTCTGCTAGGAACCTCCAGGTAACATCAGAGCGATTTGATTCAGTCAAGTCGCTCTGATACTTTTTTAACACTCTGAAACCGCAGCTTAACATTTCAGTCGTAAACCTTACGAGCCCTATCAGTGTTTTAAGGATAAAATCAGTAATCTCTAAACACTTTACAAAGATGGTTTACGAACTTCCCGAACTCCCCTACGCATCCGACGCCCTCGCGCCCTCCATCTCGCGTGAGACGATTGAATATCACTACGGCAAACACGAACGAGCCTATATTGACAATCTCAACCGCCTCATCAAAGACACCGAGTATGAGGACATGGAGCTTGAAGATATTATCCGCTCAGCCTCTGGTCCGCTTTTCAACAACGCGTCCCAGGCCTGGAATCATATATTCTATTTCTTCACCTTCTCTCCCGACGGCAATCATGAACCGGAAGGACACTTAAGAAAAGCCATTGAGGAACAATTTGGATCAGTCGAAAACTTCAAGAAAGAATTTGTCGACGCCGGAGTGTCACTTTTCGGCTCCGGTTGGGTATGGCTATCAAAGGACAAAGACGGCAAGCTCTTTATCACCAAGGGCTCTAATGCCGAAAATCCAATGACACAGGGCCTCATCCCGCTACTCACATTCGACGTGTGGGAGCATGCCTATTACATCGACTACCGCAACCGTCGCGCCGATGCCTTAAAAGAACTTTGGAAGATTGTCGACTGGGACATCGTTGCAAGCCGATATATCTAAAGCAAAACTCATCCCCTCTCCCATTGTTTCACATGTGGGATACGAGGACTATATATAAAGAATAACAGCAAAAAAAGACAAGCAATATAAGCATAATGTGATGAATGGAGAGAGAGGCTGTCGTGAGACACCCTCTCTTTTTTTGCATCCGCATCGCCCAAGATCCTGGAGCCCGATTAGAGACTACACACAAAGGCGATACACACAGCAAAAAGAGCCTGAGAATAATCTCAAGCTCTTTTTGCGTGTTGCCTTGGAAAGATTCGAACTCTCACAGGCGGAACCAGAATCCGACGTGCTACCATTACACCACAAGGCAATTTTTCAGTTTGTCATCAACTCCGGCGGTCATCGCTATGACCATTTCGTTTTTGACGTTGCAAAGGTAGGCAGTTTCTCAGAACTGTGCAAGTTTTTCGGAAGAAAATTTTCAAAAAACTTTATTTTTGCGAGTTTTAAACCAATCTTAGGCCGATTTTACCTCACAAATCTTTTTCGATAGTCATCAATCGGCTGAAAAAATAAAAAAAGGTAGCAGGACTATAAGCCGGGTTATGTCGTCGCGGGACTTCTCGTCAGGCGTATGTTTGACTGACAGGTTACCGCGGCGGTCGCAGTCATTTATCTAATTGGCGTCTCGCTTAGCTTCGACGCTCGAGCAGCCTACCCCCCGGCGATGGGCGAGCAACCCATTGCGGCGACTCCAGCGGGTGGAGTGCTGTCCGCGTGCCGGTATACATGGCCTTGCAACCCATAAGACGTGCGGCATGCCGTGTCGCCACGACATCCGGTGGGCTCTTACCCCACCTTTTCACCATCACCACCTCTACCCGCAGGGGGCGAGGGGCAGTCATTCTCTGTCACGTTACTCTGCCGTCACCGACAGCTCCCAGTTAAAGAGTATGGTGCTCTGTGTTGCCCGGACTTTCCTCTTGCCGCTCAGTGCCCGAGGGCACACTCGGCAAGCGACACGACCGTCCTGCTACCAGTTACAAAAGTACAAATATAATTTCAATTCTTCGCAAAAATTTCCATACTTTTGCATAATCTCACACATAATCACACTTCAAAGACCATTTTACATGACATATGCCAATGACATCATAGACACTCTGCAGAGCATGGCCGACGAGACCCAGCGCGCTGTGCTCATGCGTTTTTTCAAGACCGGCAAGGGGCAATATGGCGAGGGTGACATGTTTATCGGGCTTAAAGTACCTCAGACCCGCAGCGTGGTCAAAGAGGCCCGGCTCGACGTGCCGTTTGACCAGATAGCCCTACTCCTCGACAGCCAATGGCACGAGGCCCGACTGGCCGGGCTGCTTCTGCTTGTCGAGGAAATGAAGGCCGCCACACCTCGCAAACGAGAGCCGGCCACCGCACGGGCCCAACGACGACTGGAGATAAAAGACTTCTTTCTCCGCCACGCACACAGAGCCAACAACTGGGATCTCGTCGACCTCTCGTGTGAGTATATCCTCGGCACATGGCTCCTCTACCCCCTCCCTGACGGCTCGATGCCGTCAAGCGAAATACTCGACCGGCTCGCCGAAAGTGATAACCTGTGGGAGCAGCGCGTAGCCATCGTGAGCACACTGTCTCTCATACGCGCCGACCGTTATGACGAGACCATCAGGATAGCCACCGGTCTCCTCTCCCATCCCCACGACCTCATACACAAAGCCGTCGGATGGATGCTGCGCGAGGTCGGTAAACGAGACATCGGTGTGTTGCGGTCATTTCTTGAAACACACCACTCGGCAATGCCTCGCACAGCCCTACGCTATGCCATCGAAAAGATGGATGCCGCCGAACGCGCTGCCTGGATGAAAAAATAATCGAAATTGCGGGGAATACATAAGGACAAAAGTCTCAAAAGAAACAAAAGTTTTTTATTCATAGGGGCTTAATAAAATAAAAAACTTTTGTTTCTTTTGAGACTTTTGTCCTTATGTATCTCCTACACTTCGTCTTTCAGACTGTTTTGCGAGGTGTTACTGTCGGAGGATGTGTTTTTGACAGGCTTGTCGGAGGAGGTAAAAAGTTTATTGAGATGCTTCTCCTTGAAATTCTGCAACAGTTCCCAGAATCCCGGCACAAACAATGTTCCGACAATGGCATTGATGGCCATTCCGAACACAACGGCTGTGCCGAGTGCCACACGCGAGGCCGCGCCGGCACCTGTGGCAAAAAGCATAGGCATCACACCAAACACAAACGCAAGAGCCGTCATCATAATCGGCCTGAAACGTATGCGCCCCGCATCCAGCGCGGCCTGACGTATATTGGCCCCCGACTTGCGGAAGTCTATGGCATACTCCACGATAAGGATAGCATTTTTGGCCGAAAGCCCCAGCAAGAGTATAATGCCTATCTGAGTATAGATGGATATTGACTGCGACATGAGTATACATCCTATCACAGTGCCGAGTATGGCCGTAGGCATAGAGATGACTACCGCGATCGGGTCGGTCCAGCTCTCATATTGCGCGGCGAGTACCAGTATGGTGATTATCACTGCAAAAATCAGCACCAATGTAATGGTCGTACCCGACTGGGTCTCCTGATATGCCTCGCCGGTCCAGGCATATGAAAAATCATCGCCGACAGTCTCCTTGAGCAGTTCCTCCATGCCGGCTATGCAGTCGGCACTCGACACGTTTTGGGCCGGAGTGCCTGTGATGGATGCGGTAGTATACATATTGTAGCGGCTCACCGACGCCTGACCAAGCGACGGGACAACGCTGGCAAAAGATGAGAACGGCACCATCTCTCCGTCACTGTTGCGCACCGTCAGCCGCGGCACATCATCGATGTGGCTGCGCGAGGCGGCGTCGGCACTGACTGTAACCTGATATGTGCGGCCAAACTTCACAAAGTCATTGACATACGAGCTGCCCATAAATGATGATAGTGTCGAATATATATCCTCAAGTCTGAGATTCAACATCTTGGCGCGGTCACGGTCGACCTTGACACTATATTGCGGCACCGAGCCCTGAAACTGTGATGTAAGCTGGGCAAACCGCTTGTCCTTCGCACCCTTTTCTTTCATGGCCTCGATAGCCTGAGCCAGCGCGTCGGCACCGAGATTGTTAATGTCGAGCAACTGCATCTGCATACCCGATGTCATGCCGAGGCCCGGTATTGACGGAGGATTGATTGAAAAGACTATCGGCTCCTGGTAACCCTCGGCTATCCTGTCGACCTTGGCCATCACACCCTCGACACTCTCCGAGGCTCCGTGACGGTCTTTCCATGGCTTCAAGACCACAAACAGCGAACCAGTGTTACCGCCCGTTCCGCCACCCATCATCGACTGTCCCGATATGGCTATCACGTCGGCCACTTCAGGCAACTTGAGTATCTCGTCTGACAGCGATGTCACTACCTTGTCGGTGCGGTCGAGCGAAGCCCCTGTCGGGAGCTGTATGGAGGTCATGAAATAGCCCTGATCCTCCTCGGGGAGATAGCTCGACGGCCATTTGATAAAGCCCCAGAAAGCAATGGCGCATATGGCGATATAGATACATATAGCCACTACCGGCCGCCTGAGCAGCGAGCCGATCCACTTGACATAGCGTCCGAGCGTCCAGCCGTATCCTTTGTTGAACCATTTATACAGGAAGAAGCGAGGATTGGGGTCATCCTTCTTTCTAAGAAACAGCGCGCACATGGCCGGCGTAAACGTCAGAGCATTGAATCCCGAGAAGGCTACCGAGGTGGCGATAGTCAATGCAAACTGCTTGTAAAGCTCGCCGGTGATGCCGCTGATAAAAGCCGTGGGGATAAACACCGACAGCAACACCAGCACCTCGCCGATCACCGGGCCCTGAAGCTCCTGCATGGCTTTCTCGGCACTCTGCCGAGGCGTCAGTTTACCCTCCTGGACCAGTCGGGCACAATCCTCCACCACCACTATGGCATCGTCGACCACTATGGCTATCGCAAGCACCAGACCAAAGAGAGTGAGCGTATTGAGCGAAAATCCCAGTAGCTTCATGACCGCAAACGTTGCTATAAGTGACACCGGGATAGCTATCATCGGGATAATGACCGCCCGCCAGCTCTGCAGGAATATGAGTATGACTATCATCACTATCAGCGTAGTCTCCACAAACGTCACAAGCACCTCGTCGATCGAGGCTGTCACATAGGTAGTGGTGTCCATAATCACACGGTAGCTCACACCCTCGGGGAAATATTGCGATAGTTCCCCGAGCTTGGCCTTGACCTTCGAGGCTACTTCGAGAGCATTGGCTCCGGGAAGCTGCTGGATGCCGATAAGTCCGGCCGACTTGCCCGAAACGTGCGAGATGTCGGAATAGGAGTTGCTGCCGAGCTCTATGGTAGCGATATCCTTGAGATGAAGCAGCGATCCGTCAGGCTCGGCGCGAAGTATGATATTGCCAAACTCTGTGGCTGTCGACAGTTGTCCCTGAGCGGTGAGAGTGAACTCAAAGTCCACGTCCCGGCCTGTGGGGGCTGTGCCGACACTTCCCGCCGACACCTCGAGATTCTGCGACTCGATCATCTGCATGACATCAGCCGGAGTGAGTCCGCGCACCTGCATCTTGTCAGGGTCAAGCCACACACGCATGCTGTATTCACCGCCGCCGAAGGCTCCGGCCCCGCCAACACCGTCTATACGCGTGAGTTCATCAATAATATTAAGTTTGGCATAATTGGTCAGATACAGAGCCGAATAGTCGTGCTGCTTGTCACTCTCGAGAGCGATAAACAGCAATATGTTTGATGACTCCGACATCACCGAGACACCCTGCTCCTTTACAGCAGACGGCAGCGTGGGCTCGGCAAGCGAGATACGGTTCTGCACCTTCACGGCAGCTTCGTCAAGGTCGGTGCCGTTCTCAAATGTCACAGTGAGCGAATATGAGCCGTCACTCGAATTGGAGCTCATATACATCATGCCCTCCACTCCGTTGACCTGCTCTTCAATAGGCTCGCCGACAGCCTTGGCTACTGTCTCGGCATCGGCTCCGGGATAAGAGGCATTCACCATTACCGTAGGAGGAGTAATGTCGGGATATTGGGCTATGGGCAACGACTTGACCGTAATAAGTCCCACCAGCACCATTATAATGGCCAGAACGGTGGCAAATATAGGTCGGTCTATGAAAAATTTTGAAAACATAACGCCGTCTTTTTTTTATTTGGTCATTCTTGGGCTGACAGTCATGCCGTCACGCACTTTCAGCAGGGCCTTGGTCACATAGCGGTCAGTGGGACGTATGCCCTTGTTGATGACACGCAGCGAGTCGTGATAGAGAGGCCCCACCTTTACGGGTGTATACACCACTTTGTTGGAATCATTTATGACATAGAGATATTTTCCGAGCTGATCCGACCCGAGAGCCGCATCCTTGACCAGCACGGCGTCGGGCAGTCTGTCATAAGGAAGATCGACTTTGACATACATTCCGGGACGGAGTTCGCCATGCGGATTCTTTATGCGGCACTTCAGTTTAAGCGTTCCTGTCGTATTATTGAGTGTCGGCGAGACATATGATATTTCCCCTGTATAGTCATGAGGCAAAGGTTCGTCAAATGTCACCGGTATGCTCTTGAAGTCCAGCGAATCCTTCAGAGCCAAGGCATTGATGATGTCGTGCAGGCGGCCGTCCTCGATGGCAAAATTGGCCGAGACTGTCGAAGTGTCGTAAATCGTTGCGAGCACCACGGGCGAGCCTTGCCCCGTCACATAATTTCCGGCACTCTTTGTGTTGTCGGTTACCATTCCGGAGATTGGAGCCACCACCGTACAGTAGCCGAGCAGACGCCTGGCGTTGTCGAGCGCAGCCTCGGCATTTTTAATCGATGCCTCGGCCTGGTGGTAGGCACTCTCGGCCTGCACAACCTCCATCTTGCTCACGGCATCACTCTCGAGAGCCTTTTTCACAGCCTCATAATGGGCTTTGGCATAGTCGCGGGTACTCACGGCTGTAGCGAGAGCCGCCTGCGCCTGACTCAGTTGGTCGTTGTAGGTCGATGGATCAATCGTAAACAGCACCTTGCCCTTCTCCACATTGGTGCCTCCGTCAAAATTATTCGTAAGTATCTGACCGTTGACCTTGGCCACCACATCGACCGAACTGCGGGCTGTCAGATAACCGGGATATACGGTGGAGAGTGTGATGGTGTCGACCACCGGGAGCGCGACATCGACAGTCTCGGCTGTCTCTCCGGCCTCCTTTGACGAATGATGACATGACACGAGAGCCGAGGCCGCTGTCATCATCGCTATTAACAGTTTGGTATCCATAATTATTATATGTGTTGGGAAAAGGTTTGTTATATAAGTTATGATATATCTCGTATGGTTTTACTGATTGTCAACCACAGGCGACCCTCCAAGAGCCTTATACAAGTCAATGAGGGCAATCACGGCCTCGCCGCGAGCACTCACGAGCGAATGGGCATAATTGAGCCAGTCAATCTGAGCGTTGACCACATTGGTGAAAGCCGACAGGCCCTGTTTATACTGCTCCACGGCCAGGGCAAACGACTCACGGCTCTGGGCAAAAACCGCGGTGTTGAGCCGCAATGTCTCGAGGGCGGCATTATAGGATGTCATGGCATTCTCAACCTCCGTATAAGCTGTCATTACCGCAAGATTATACGCATCGATACCTATCATCATCTGCTCCCTGGCCTGAGCCACGGCAGCTTTTCGCGAAAATCCTTCAAATATTGTCCATGACAGTTTGGGTGCTATCGAGTAGGAAAAATGGTTGCTGTCAAACATCCCGTCGAGTCTGTCGCCACCCCACCCCAGCGAACCGTTGAGCGCGAGCGTTGGCAGAAAATCCTTTTTCGCCACACCTATCGACGCCGCATATCCTGCAAGGTTGGCCTCAGCCTCGGCTATGTCAGGCCTGCGGCGCAACATGTTGGCCGGAATGTCAACAGGGATTATCTGCTGATAGGAAGGCATCACGTTTGACCTGTTGAGCATCGGCTCTATATCAGACGCATATACCCCGACGAGAGTCGCTATGGCATTGAGTGTCTGAGACAGTTGTGATTTCATTCCAGGCAACGAAGCCTGGGTCGAATAGTAGACAGTCTTGGCCTGGGCAACGTCGAGTTTCGACACCAGTCCGGCCTCGTGACGGGCCTCGGCTATCTCGAGCACCCGCGCCTGCGACTCTATATGCTCGTTGGCCACAGCTATGTCATTTTGCAGCATGCGATAATTGACATAATAGTTGGCTATGTCGGCTGTAATGCTTACCATCGTGGCGAGATACTCGGCCCGCGAAGCATCATAGGCGGCTTTTTTGGTCTTGACCTGCGACGTGATTTTGCCGAATATGTCTATCTCCCAATTCATATCGACACCTACGGCAAAATTATTGGTGTCGGCACGCTTTGCATGCGAGCGCGTGTATCCGGCCGACGCTCCGAGCGTGGGATAGTAGGCACTTTGGGCCTGGCGTATGGCCTGACGCGCAATCTCGCGCCGATGCACAGCCTCGCTGATATTGAAGTTATTGTCGATGCCCATGCTTATGAGCGAATCGAGTGTGGAGTCGCCAAACGATTTCCACCACGGGTCGTCAGACGGTAGGGTCTGCGACACTTCCTGCGTGAAGCTCCACCGCTCAGGCAGAGGCTGACGCAAATAACGCGCATCGTCGCCCCGACTCTGAGCCGAGGTGACACCTGTCATCGCTGAGATGAGCAGTGCGATAGCTGAAACGTGAATTATCTTTGCCATGATTAAAAATTTAACAACTTTAATCTTAATTAGGTTTTATCACAAAACCCGCTTTGGCAAAATAATTCACTTATACAGTATAAGTGATAAAAGTATAGAGTTTAGAGTTAAAAGGCTAAAATTTACAGAACGGATTTCGCTGAATGAAACCGACTTATAAACTTTAGCCTTTTAACTCTAAACTCTATACTTTTATCTCTATACTCTAAGGATACTAATCTCCCATTGTCCGGAGAAGCTCGTCGTTGTCAGACGTACGCTCCATGCGGTCTTTGATAAACTCCATAGCCTCGATAGAATTGCGGTCGCTCAGGAAGCGGCGCAATATCCACATGCGGTTGAGTGTCTCGTTGCGCAACAGCAGGTCGTCACGACGCGTGCTGGAAGCCATGATATCGACAGCGGGGAAGATGCGCTTGTTGGAGAGTTTGCGGTCGAGCTGAAGCTCCATATTACCGGTGCCCTTGAACTCCTCAAAGATTACCTCATCCATCTTGGAGCTTGTCTCTGTAAGAGCTGTGGCTATGATGGTGAGCGAACCGCCCCCCTCGATGTTGCGTGCCGCGCCAAAGAACCGTTTGGGCTTCTGGAGAGCATTGGCATCCACACCACCTGAAAGTATCTTGCCCGATGCGGGAGCACAGGTGTTGTAGGCACGCGCCAGGCGGGTTATCGAGTCAAGCAGTATCACCACATCGTGTCCGCACTCCACCATACGTTTGGCCTTCTCAAGCACTATCTGTGCTATGCGCACATGACGGTCGGCCGGTTCGTCAAATGTCGATGCTATCACCTCGGCGTTGACACTGCGGCTCATGTCGGTCACCTCCTCGGGACGCTCGTCGATGAGCAGTATCATGATATAAGTCTCGGGGTGATTTTCAGCTATGGCATTGGCAATATCCTTGAGAAGAATGGTCTTACCCGTCTTGGGAGGAGCCACGATGAGACCGCGCTGACCCTTGCCTATAGGCGAGAACATGTCGACCACACGGGTGGATATGTTGCTGCTTCGGCCAGAGGTGAGATCAAATTTTTCGTCGGGGAACAACGGCATGAGATGCTCGAAAGCCACACGGTCACGTATAAACTCGGGCGAACGACCGTTGATGGAGAGCACACGTGTGAGCGGGAAATATTTTTCATCTGCCTTGGGAGGACGCACATTGGCCTCGACCACATCGCCCGGACGGAGACCGTATTGCTTGATCTGCTGCTGGGTGACAAGCACATCATCGGGCGACGCGAGATAATTGTAATCGCTCGAGCGGAGAAATCCGTGCCCCTGAGGCTCTATCTCAAGCACTCCCGAGGTAACGATGATGTCGTCAAAATTATACTGGGCCTGATAGCGTGCCTTCTCCTCAGCGTTTGTATCGTTATTTTTGTTGCGGTTTTTCTTATTCTTCTTGCCCTGCTGTTGCTGCTGTTGTTTCTCCATGCCCGGCTCGTTGATTGTGATCGGAGCTGTGGCGGCAGCGATTGACGCCTGCTCCTTCTCCTGAGCGGAACGGGGAGCGAAAGTGCGGCCGCCGGCACGCGGGAAAAATGAGCCGAACGACGAGTCCTTAGGACGGAATCCGCCACGGATAAAGACTCCGCGGTTGGGATGCTCCTCTTGTCCGGCAGCATCCTGGGGCTGGGGCTCACCCTCCTCTCCGGCAGGTGCCGGAAGCGAGAGCATAGGCTGCATGTCAGAATTATTGTCACCGGGGATCTGCTGCTCCGCCGGCTGTGTGAAGTCCGGTTCTTCGACAGGTACCGAAATCTCGGCAGCCTCACGCTCCATCACTTCCTGACGTGACGGGCGTCCACGTTTCTTCTTGGGACGAACCTCGACAGCCGCGTCCTGCCCATCAGGCTCAGGGGCCGAAGTCTGCTCTACCGGCTCGACAACCGTCTCTGCGGGAACTTCGCTTGCAGTCACGGCATTATCTTCCGGTTTAGAACCATCCTGCTCGGGTTGCACCGCTGGCTGTGTATTCTTGGGTTTGCGGCCACGACGCTTGGGTGCGGCAGCCTCGGCCGGCTGCTGCTGTTCGGGCTGCGGGTCATCATTCTTCATGGGTAGCTCCTGAGGCTCCTCACTGTTGACCTCGGGCATATTGTCAGTCTGCGCGTCTGCACCCTTTTTGCGACGTTGCTTACGTTCGCCCTCGGGTGCATCCTTTTTCTTGCGGCAGGTCTTTTCCTGACTCTGCACATTGGCCGAAGCCGATGCGGCATGGTCACGGGCCTGCTTCTCGAGTATTTCGTAAACGAGACCTTCTTTATCTGTCAGATTGATTTTCTTGATACCGATGGCTTTAGCGGCTTCCTGCAGTCGCTCATCATCCATCCTGTTGAGTTCGTCAAAATTATACATATATTATATGTGAAATTGAGGGCTTGATTAATATTGTTTTATCCCGTGACAACGGTACACATTGATTCCTTATGCACCAACCATCACGCACCGCGTGACATGCCTGAGACGGGGAGATATAATGTTAAGAAAATATTTGAAACGGAATGTGGTAATCCACTCGATTTTGGGAAAACAGGAGAGAGTAATAAATCCTGAAATTAAGGGAATGGGGGAGATATTTTCAGCAAATACAGCTTAAAAATCGATGATCCAAACGGATTGGTTGTTATTATGAAGCCAAGTCGACTGTGCGACAGGCTTAATCCTCGTTGCAAAGTTACAACCGATTTTAAATTAAAACAAATTTTTTTGAAAAAAGTTGCCTCTTATATTTTAGTAATCGGACCGTGAGCCGTATCTTTGCATAAAAATTACAACAACAATATGTTAGTTATAGGCATAGCCGGCGGCACAGGTTCAGGCAAAACCACCGTCGTCAACAAGATAATCAACGCCCTCCCGCCCGGTGAGGTCGCCATACTCCCGCAGGACTCCTATTACAAGGACTCCAGCCACATTCCGATGTCTGAGCGAAGCAAAATCAATTTTGACGAGCCGGCAGCCATCGAGTGGCCGCTCCTTGTCAGACACATCGAGGCTCTGAAGCGCGGCGAGACTATCGAGATGCCCACTTACTCCTATCTCACCTGCACACGCCAGCCCGAGACCATTTCGGTGAGCCCGCGCGAAGTAGTGATTGTCGAGGGTATACTCGTGCTTACCGACCCTGTGTTGCGCAACATGCTCGACGTCAAAGTATTTGTCGATGCCGAGGCCGACGAGCGGCTCATACGTGTAATCGCACGCGACTGTGTGGAGCGCGGACGCACACCCCAGATGGTACTTGACCGCTATCGCGATGTGCTCAAACCAATGCACGAGATGTATATCGAGCCGTCCAAGAAGACTGCCGACCTCATCGTGCCCCAGGGCGGCAGCAACGTCGTGGCCATACAGTTGCTCACCGACTATATCGAATCGCGCCTTCGCGCCAAATGACACACACCATCACCCCAACCTGTCCAATGGATGAAATGACCACCGAGCCACATGGCGAACGCATGGTGCTGCGCACCGAAAATCTCGTGAAGAAATACGGCAAACGCACCGTAGCCAACCACGTGTCAATCAACGTGACCCAGGGCGAAATCGTAGGTCTGCTCGGCCCAAACGGTGCCGGCAAGACCACGACCTTCTATATGACCGTAGGACTTATCACTCCCAACGAGGGACAGATATTTCTCAACGACCTCAACATTACTAAATATCCTGTGTACAAGCGTGCCCAGAACGGCATCGGTTATCTCGCACAGGAGGCAAGCGTGTTTCGCAAACTCACGGTCGAGGACAACATCAAGGCTGTGCTTCAGATGACCAACACCTCGCCCGAATATCAGCGCGAAAAGCTCGAAAGCCTTATCAAAGAGTTCAGTCTCGAGAAAGTGCGCCACAACCTCGGCGACCGACTCTCGGGAGGCGAGCGACGCCGCACCGAGATAGCCCGCTGTCTGGCCATCGACCCGAAATTCATAATGCTCGACGAGCCGTTTGCCGGAGTCGACCCCATCGCCGTAGAGGACATACAGTCGGTGGTGTATCATCTTAAAGAAAGGAATATCGGCATCCTCATCACCGACCACAATGCCCAGGAGACTCTGCGCATCACCGACCGCGCCTATCTTCTCTTTGAAGGCAAGATACTCTTTCAGGGCACCTCGGAAGAACTGGCCGAAAATCCCATCGTACGCGAAAAATACCTCGGCCGAGACTTCATATTCTACCGTAAAAAATTTGAAGAACCCATCCGCGAATAACCCAACCCCATAACCTTATAACCTTATAACCTTATAACCTTACTTTTGAGCTTGCTCTAAAGTAATAAAAGAATGTCGCAATCATCACGATGCGACATTCTTTGTGTCAATAGCATCTCTTTTCAAAATAATACACCCTACTCCTTTCCTTATCAATCATTTATTCAATCTTTTCTCTTTTTAGGCTGGATATTTAACCGATATTGCACAGTAGCTATTACATAGCTCGGAAGAGAATTGGTAACAACCGAAGTACGTCCCATAGCATTAACGCTGTAATGGACATTCGACATACGGTGGAGCAAATCGAAAGCATTTACCGTAAACACCCAGCGTTTGCCTTTGGGCGTATAAGTCGCACCAATATCCCAGATGGCATCAGTAGTGTCAAGCTCTTTTGAACCATACCCTCTGCGCGTATACACCGACAATGATGTATTCAATTCAAATCCCGCCGGCAACCTTACCTGACCATACAGACCATAATTGATGTGGAATGCATTGATCTTATTAAATCCCTCGCGCTCCGAGTCGGTGCGTCGGTTAGTGACATCACAGTTGGCTCGGAGAGAATGTCCGCTGCCAAAATGCCAGTCGAGATTCACCCTTTCGCCTATCGACCATGTGTCAGCCGTAGTCTTGGCCGGCTCGGCTCCATTGGTGCTTATCATATCGACACTGTGCATCCGCGACACTGATGTGTTGGCACTTACGGTGAATGAGGTCTTTTTAGCATACCAATAACTCACTCGGTCATTGATAGTTATATCATTGTCGCCGTTGACATTGCCTGCACGCGTGCGGGTGACGCCCGTATGCATGTCATATGTCGACGCCTGTATCATCTTGTCGGTAGTATAGGAATAGCTCACATCCAGCGAATTTGACAACTTGCTTCCCACGCTCCAACTCAATCGGTGGTTATGATGATATGACGATTTCAAATCCGGATTGCCCTCTCGTATATACAGCGGATTAGTATCGTCGGTGATATCCACCAGACTCATCATGTCGGGTAGAGAGGTATTGATGTAATAGGTGTAGTCAACCGAATGGCGCGCACCCTTTTCCGAAAAGACCGTCGAAGGCTGATATGCCACCATCACACTTCCCGACAGTGCATCGCGCAATGAGGATTTATGACGTATGTTATACAGCTTGTTGTCTCGCCAATAATCAAGCCTGCGATTGGACAACGCAAATGTCGGCGACACATGCAGAGACAAAGAATAAGCCTTGCCACACGTCAACGAATAATGCAGATTGGGCGATAAGCTGTGCTTGTGGCTACGCTGTCGTGACATATCACTGTTGGAAGGGTCAAATGCCAGTTGATAATCGGGAGGCAGAGTGCCGTAATCACCCATATCGGCAAGATTCTGAAGCGAATACATATAGGTATCCGACTTGCCGTTGGAGTAATCCAAGCTGTATCGCAGGTCAAGGCTCACCTTGCCGAGACGCGCCGTGTAGGACATCCAACCGCTAAGATTAAGATTATGCACGGGCGAACGGTCACTATATTGCCGGCGGTGCTCTGAAGGAGTGGTGACGTCACCGTAATCAATCATATAGTCATTCCAGTTGTTACCACTCGAAGAGCTGTATCGTCCGCTGACATTTACATTCAAGATATCGGACGTTCCGGGCACTTTATATATAGCTCTGGCCGATATATTTCCATATGCCGTAGTGTTGTCGCCATTGCCGAGGGTACGCGAACGGTTGATAAGCGCGGCAAGAGCCGAAGCCCCTCCGTCGCCATATATATTTTCGATTATCTCCTGATTTATATCCGCCTGTTCCTGATTGAAACTTGCCGAGAGCGATGACGACGCGTTGTCAGATGTATTGTAGCCGCCCGAGAAATCTCCTGAAAGATTGACTCTGCCCAAGTCAAACATCACATCATGGTTAGTATCTAACTGCATATTGCGGCTGCGAGTCCTCGAATAGCTGTAATTATACACCTGATTGTCGGTATAGAATGTCGCCGAGGTGGTGTTGCTGATACCAAGTGCCCTGTGGCCTGAATATTTCACCGAGCCGTGGGCGGTGCGTCGTTGGTCATTTGTCTCCACATCATAATTCAGACCGGCCGACTGATGACGGCTGTCTCCGCTTGACAATCCCGAAGGTCGCCACGAGTCATGCATGCCATGCACCCCGAACACATCACTCACATTATTGAGATTACCCACCATGCTTACATTGGTCGTAGGGCTGAACCATGAGGCAAACAGTCGTCCGAGATAACGCTCTTCTGTACCGTAACCTGCCTGAGCATTGAGCAGATAGCCATGCGAATATTCTTTTTTTAGTTTCACATCCATCGTGAGATGTTTCTGGGCATTGGGGTCATTGACCCACTTCTCCAAAGCCGTCTGACCACGATACACCTCCACATCTTTGACCGTATACGCGCCGAGATTCTCAAGCATCAGTTTGTTGTCACCGCTGAAAAAATGCTTGCCGTTGAGCAGAAGTGTCTCCACCTTCTCACCGTTGACTTTTATTTCACCATCCTTGTTAAGCTCCACGCCCGGCAACTGGCGTATCAGCTCGTCAAGCATCGACCCCTCGGCCAGTTGAAAGGCATCGGCATTATACACAAGCGTGTCGCCGCGGTGATAAAATTTCACCTTCGAGGCCACTACCTGCACCTCGCCAAGCTGATGGGGCGCACGCTCGAGTATGGTCACAGGCATCTCGCGCGTCATCTCGCGACGGCCTATATGCTCCACTTTATATACTACAGTCTGTGAAGCATAACCCAGGGCTCCGATTTCAAACACATAAGTGGAATCCTTGCGCTCGGCCATAAACCTCAGGTATGAATTGTTGCGTGGACGGCGGCCCATAAATGAAAATCGACGGGATGCCTTGATTGTATCTCCCGGATTACCGTCATTGTCAACCGGTATCATGAAAGCATCGGACAACTCGCGCTTGGCCAGCGATTCAATGACCCGCCCTTCGATAAGCAGGCTGTCGGACGGCACATCATCGTGCCCGGACACATACGAACCGCCCACTACCATGGGCACCGCTACAAAGTGTTGGCCTGTCAGGCTAAATGCTCCGACAACCGCCAGCAAGAACGGGATTAAATATTTAAACCGGTCATCCATTATTTGCACAAGTTATATGGTTTTAACCGCAAAGTAAACCAATGATTTTATAAATCACAAGAAAAAGTCTATAAAATCACATTCGACAGACCATTCGTATCACTCTGATTCACAACAAATTACACCATGCAAAATATGCCACAGATTAAACATCTGCCAATTCTGTGATTACCAACAGTTTACAATCGGTATGATTAACAAAAATCATATGTATCAAATGTTAACTGAAACATATTTAGCCCTCCTCTAACGCTTCTTTGGCTGAATATTGAGTCGATACTGCACAGAGAGAAGCAGATAGCGTGGCAATGTATTGGTATATGTGACCGTTCGGCCGGATGCTGTGACAGCATAATGAACATTGGTCAGGCGATGGAGCAGATCAAAACCGTCGAGGGTGAACACCCAACGGCCGCCACGCGGCGTATAAGTAGCACGAGCATTCCACACGACATCGGTCGTGTCAAGTTCCTTCACTCCATATCCGCGGCGCGTGTAGCAGGTGAAATCTGTGCTTATGCCAAATCCGGCAGGCAACACAAATGTACCCGCCACACCATAGTTGCAGTGAGTGGCATTGATGTCGTTGAAGCCTTCGCGGGCCGATGTGGTGTGACGGTCGATGACATTAGCCTTTATTGAGAGCGACTGACGGCCTATCTGCCATGAGAGTTTTAAGTCCTCGGAAAGACCGCGAGTATTGATAGTCGAACGCGACGGTTCAGATACATTCAGCCCGATCATATCTACACTGTGAATCATGGAAACTCCGCTGACCGACGACAGCATGAACTGACGTTTGCGACCAAACTGTAGAGTAAACGTATTGTTCACTCCGACCGAATATTGACCGCTGACGTTATAAGTCCTGTTACGACGCACACCTGTGGACAGGTCGTAAGTATATCCGCGAACAAGCGCGTCGGTGACCGGCGAATAGTTGAAATTAAGAAAATCCTGCAACGGACACTTTCCCGCAAAAAATCTCACCGACATATTATGATTGTGCCGATAACTATTCTTTAGCCCCGGATTTCCGAGCATTATATTCAGCGGGTCGGACGTATCAGACACGTCCACCAGATGAAGCATATCTGGTGTAGATGTAGAGAGCTCATAGTCATACATGAATACATACATATTCTCACGCGCCATCCTGTTGCCGAAAGCGTAACGCACACGACCGTTCATCGACGAAACCACTCCGATAAACGATGTCCGGCGCACAGGATATAATATACCGTCACTAAAATAGTTGAAGTGGCTGTGGCGCAATCCGAGTTCGGGCTTGAAAGTCACACTGAACTGGCGAGTTCCGGCCCCGTTCCAGATGTAATCCAGCTCCGGTCTAACAGTGTGGGTGTTCTCTATCAGAGATGACGTGAAACTGTTTGGAGCGTCCAGCACCAATCCATAGCCGGCCGGAAGCGTGCCATACATGCCCATTTCCTCAAGACGGTCAAGAGCATATGTGTAAGAGTCCTTTTCGCGGGTATGGAGATTGTAAATATATCTAAGCGATAGGTTTAATCCGCCGTTTGACAGATTATAGCCAAGTGTTCCGGAAAGATTCAGGTCATGATTGGGTGTATTGTCGGTGTAGTTTCTGCGGCGCAATGGCTGAAGGCCATCGGCTCCGAAACGCACGTCATAGTCATTCCACAGCGTCTCCTTCTTGTCGTCATACACCACACGCAACTCCGTAAAAAGCCTGTCGTTGCTGCGAGGTATCATATAGCCGGCATAGACCGAACCATCGATATTACCCTGCCGCGACCGACCGTCACTGCGCGTTAGCGTTTGGTTTATCAGCGATGCGAGTCCCGCATCGGAACCGTCACTATATATGGCCTCAAGCGACATGAGCGACCGCTCATATTGCTCGCTGTCATAGCTGGCCGACAACGACTGCGCAGTCCTGTCAATGTGAGAATAATTGCCCTTTAGCGTGCCGTTCACCGTCAGATTTCCCCATTTACGGCCGGTGATATTATTGAGGCTGACTTTTATATTTTTATTGCGTGATAGTGACTGCACGTAGTCATATGTGTTTCGGTCGGCATAAAAATTGATTCTATCTGTATCGGTGTGACTGTTCATATGGTTGTTTTCATATGTCACACTGCCTCGACTATACGTCTTACGGTCATTTGCCTGATAGTTGTACGATAGGCCGGCGAGCTGATATCTCATGCGTCCTGTCGGCATTAGTTCGGGTCGCCAACTGTCGTTCGTACCTGGCTCGCGGGTATCGTTCAGGTTATTTATGTTACCTAAAAACATCACCTGAGTCGTGCGGTTGAACCACATGCCGAAAAGCCTTGCCATATACCTGTCTTCGGTGCCGTAACCTGCCTGTGCATTCAGCAGCCAGCCTATTTCATACTCCTTCTTGAGCTTTACATCCATAGTCAGACGCTGTGGCGCGCTTTTGTCTCCCTTCCATTTGTCTGAAAATGACTGTCCGCGATACACCTCGACACTTTTCACCGTATAAGCGGCAAGATTTTTAAGCATCAGATTGTTGTTCCCGTCAAAAAATTGCTTACCGTTGAGCAACAGTGACTCCACAAACTCTCCGTTGACCTTAATCTGGCCGTTTGAGCTAAGCTCCACTCCGGGCAACTGGGCTATCAGCCCGTCGAGCATCGACCCTTCGGCAAGCTGAAAAGCGTCTGCATTATATACAATGGTATCACCGCGGTTGTAAAATTTTATCTTTGAGGCTGTGACAACCACTTCATTGAGCTTGTGCGGAGCACGTTCGAGAAAAGTGGTCGGCATCTCTCGCACTCTCTCACGCTTTCCGAGATTCTCAACTCTGTACACAACTGTCTGAGGCAAATAGCCGTCACAACCGACCACAAACACATATGTCGAATCCTTATGCACAGTCTCAAACGTAAATATCGAACGGTCAGTCATGAGGGCAAAGCCCCCTTCCATAGCCAGCACTCCGGCCCTGAGAGTATCTCCGGGATTGCCATCGGCATCAATCGGCACGGCATATCCTTTCATTAGATCGGTCTTGCCGACCGATTCCTGTATGTGCCCGCGGATATGAAACTTCTTTGCGTCAGCCCTCACGACAGCAACCGACATGACCACTGATATGACAGCAATCAAAATTCTGAGTTTCGGGATAATATATAAGTTAAAGTGTCTTGACATAACGAGACTGTATTGTTATTATGTCCGGCCGTTTAATAAAAATCCATAAACCCTCGTCAGATTCCCGACAATGATAGCTACGAATTACTAAAAAAACTTACACTGCTATAATCCTAAATTAAAAAGAATGCAATAATACCGATTACCCGCAAATATACACGATAAAAGTCACAAATCAAAATTTTCATTAACTATTTTAGGCGAAATTCCGCTTTACATATGTAAGCAAGGGATACAGAACTCCCAAAACAGATAAAAAAGCCGTTAATATGTAGATTATTGCAGCAAGAAAAGAGGGTATTGCACAACTGATTAAATTATAAGTTTTGCAATACCCTCCTTAGATTATTATCTCCAGTTGAACTCAATGCCAAGGACATCGTTAGCATAGTATTTCCATATTTCCTGGTCGAAGTTGGGTGTGTATTTAGCCATCATCAAGCGGTCTTCCTCGGTCTCATCACTGGGACGCCATGGCTGAAAACGATCGCACAGCTCGACAATCTTCCAGGGTTCTTCGTTCCAGTCAAGCTGATAAAATACAGTTCCGACCCGCGTCATAGTCTTGCACATCTCCGGCGTGATACAATGATTATCAAGAACAAATGCATATATTGCATTTCTATCTTCCATGTTCTCACCTAACGTTCCAAGAGCAAAAGTGCCATAAGAAGATTCTCCATAGAGTTCAAGTACATCTCCGGTGTATATTTTATCACCGTTTGAGTCACGATAACCAGTCTCAACACCGGCAAATATTACTCTGTGACAATAACCTCGCCCCTTGCATTCGTCCCCGAAGTAACCTTCCACCATATCCTGATTGTGGTCATCAGCAAATTCTTTATTGTAGGTCCACACATACAGGTCGCCCGTCTCAATGAAAAAGAAATCGCCAAAATCGGCATACCCGAACCGATCGCGATCTATCACATAGCGGATGCGAATCTTCGGCTTGGGTGCGGCTATAATCCTCGCGCCAATCACATACTTGTATTCATCGCAAAGGCGCATAAGGTCATTTTCGTCGAGTGCCTCAGGTATCTTTACTTCAGGTTCTTCAGGGATGATGCCTGTACAGAATACATCAAGCATTTCATCCTCATCAAGAATAAATAACCATTCTTTAGGCAAGCATACGTTTGGTGTATCTTTTACGTCCTTAAACAGGGGTGCTATCTCTCTATCCGTAAATCCTGCTATTCCACAACCGATGCGGGTAACAAGAAAACGGTTGTCAGGATGATTCCTGACATACTCTACAAAATCATCCACGTATGGCTTTATGTCCTCAACTCCGCCATGCATAGTGGGTATGGCATAGCACTTGCCGGTCGGACCGACACCTACACCCCATTCCGCCCCAAAGCGACTGTGGGCCATGCGGGCGGCTCCGCCGTTATGATGTCCTTTCAAGTTGCTGCCAAATACAAACACTTCGCACATTGACAACTCGGTAATTTTCTCCGGTGTGATTCTTCCTGCCATATTATTCTTTGTTATAGTTGTAACTCATTTTATTTAACGTGAGTTCGATATAAGCAATCAGAACAAAGTTAGCTGGTTATCTGTCACAAACTCCAAAGAGATAGACGGTTTCTTTGGGAAAAAGCAGTAAGCAGCGATAGCACTCAAGGCATTGGTGATAAAATTAGCGAAAGAC
>NZ_CAJTCF010000032.1:0-42332 GCF_910574735.1 Duncaniella muricolitica
ACCAAAAATAACTAATTAGGGCTGACTCCTGCAAATGGTAATCGACTTTTGTCGCTTGCCTTAGCAAGAATCAGCCCTAATTTTTCAATCGCTCAAAAAAAGTTTAGCGGACAGTAATAATTAACAATCAATCATCTTTAACGGATTTGTGTGGGATGATATTGTCAAAATATGGATTTTAGAGGGATTTTGTGACAACGCGACATTATCGCACCTTTTTCGACATCGCCGACCGTAACTTTGCGGTATAATTTTTAACACCGTTTTTGTCATGAAAAAGTCAGCCATCCTCCGCCCTGTGTCGCAAAAAGCCTATGCGAGATTTGTTGAACGTATCACTCTCGTAGTTACCGACACCTCCAGGCGCGAGGCCATGCTTGCCGCTCTCGACAGTTATCTTGACGGCAACCGAGATACTTACGACTGCAATCTCACACCCGACTGCGTGATGGTGTTCGGGATGCTGCGCTTTGAGATAGATCTTGCCATAGCCCGTTCGGCCAAAGCCCGTACACGTGTCCGTGAACGTAGAGCGTCAGTGAGCCCCGGGATACGAGAGGTCGCGAAGTCTTCAGTAAACAACTGTCAAAAGGAAGCTTCGGACAACGGCAATATCAAGGCAGAGCCGACTCCCGCGGATGATGGACAGCACGAAGACACACTGCGTTTACCGCGCCGCATACGCCGTGCCGTCGACCGCAAGGCCCGCGCCAAGACCCGCTGGGGCAAGCTCGGATGAGACATGTCAGAAGCCGATTCTGGAGCGTGACTGATTATTGATACGTTCGTGGCGGCAGATGTCGATAATTCCCTGTATGTCTATGTCGTCTTTGCCTGTCAATATGGCGTTGACCGAGTGCTTGCGGGCAATGTTTTCAATCTCTCCGCCCGAAAGATCAAACTGAGCCGCGAGCATATAGGCATCGTTTTTTGACAGTTTATGCAACATTGTCTGCCAGATTTTCGCGCGTGATTCGACAGATGGCTTGTCAAAACGTATTTTGTAAAGAAATCTTCGTTCGAACGCTTTGTCAAGATTGGAGGTAAGATTGGTAGTCGCAATCATAATGCCGTCGAGAGTCTCCATCTCCTGGAGAATAATGTTTTGGATGGAGTTTTCCATCTTGTCGACCGAGTGAGACGCACCCTCCATCCTGACGCCCAACACGGCATCGGCCTCATTGAAAAGCAATATGGGTGCCAGTTGAGAGTCTTTGCATATTCTGCGGTAACGGTCGAAGAGCGACTTGATGTTTTTCTCACTTTCTCCTACCCAGCAGCTTTTGATTTTGTCGACGTCGACACGCATGATGTCGCGTCCGGTCTGACGGGCCAGTTGATACACTGTTTCTGTCTTGCCGGTGCCGGGTGCTCCGTAGAATATGCAGCAGAATCCCGGTCGCATCCCTGCGTCGCGAAGCCGTGTCTGCACGTCATTGAATCGTTTTTCCGAAAGTATTGATGACAGTTCGGTTATCTGGTCATGCTCCGTGGCGTTGTAGGTCAGGACCTTTTCGGCGAGCGACTCGGCTTTGATCAGACCCTTGTGCGATTTGATTGTCTGCATAAAATCAAGTTCGCATAACAACTCCTCTTTAGCCTTTTCGGTAAGCTTGAAGGCGTAAGGGTATGCCATGCCGTTTTCGTTGACATTCTCGATAAGCCCGTGCCTGAACAATGCGGATGTGCGGTTGCGTAAACCATATTTGTAGCCTGAGGGAATCTCGCCGTTGTCAAATATGTTCTGAATGTCGTGAAACCTGATGTTATCATCAAAATTTTCAACATAAAGATGGGCCATGAAGATAAACAGGAGGGTATCGCACTTGTCCAATACGTAAGTGCGCAGACGGGAGGCAAAGGCTGTGGAACGGATTTCTTCGAGCATCTCCTCGGTCCGGGATAGAAGTGAGTCGTAAGTCTGCTCGCCACATTCTTTCTCATTAATCAGCCGGTTGAAGCGGTCGAAGAATGCCGATGTGTCGGGAATAGAATCTTCCGTGTAGACGTAAGGCTTGTTGTCACGCAATGATTTCAGCACATCGGACGGCACTCGATAGCTTAGCGATTGACTACTCCTTGATGCGCGGAGATAGCGTTTGGCTTCGAGAACGTCGATTTCGTCGGAGAGACGTAATATCTTGGTTGTCCGGCAGCCTGCATAACGGGCTATCTCGGAAATCATGATGCGGCTGTCTTCGCTTCGGTCGACAAACATCGACAGCAGCACTGTCTGCATCGGTGTGAGGTGCAGTTTGCGGGACGCATATTTAATATGTGTGGCGGTCTTGTCGAAGAAGTCCCGGTCGAGATTGGAGCCTTCGGCAAGCTCAACGATGTATTCAAATGACTCCAGAATACTTTTGGGCCTTGCGCTCTTTGCGGCCTCTATATGCTTGGAGTTGTCTGTCCGAGTGAAGGAGTCTGCTTTTTGAAGGTTTAGTTTTCTCATGTGTTGACAGTCGTTTTTGTTGTTTTCTGTATTGCAAAATTACTGCCGAGGTGTATCATTTGGCGATACATGTTGTGGCAAATTATAACGAGTTGCTTATTTTTTATCGGATTTTTTATCGGATTGCTTATTTCAAGGGTGTCATGGTCGCACCACTGACGGGTGCGCGAGCCGGCTGAATCCTTGCTATCATTTATCTTATGTGTGGCAAAATTACGTTGATATAATGTCGCATGGTGGCAAGGTTATGATTTATTTTGATTCACTCTGTCGCGTAGTGGCAGAGTGAGGGTGTATTTTTGCAGAAAAATTAAGAAAACTATGCTGATAGAAATTCAAAAAAGGATATGCTTGCGTTGCGGTCACGTATTTACTCACTGGCGGGGTGGGGTGGTGTTGAGTCTTTTCCCAAAATGTCCGGTGTGTGGCTCGCATTTTACGAAGAATTTAAAAAGTATTATCTGAATCTCAGATTAATTCATTAATTTTGCGATAATCATATCGCCAACCAACACCTTGTATAACATGGAAAATTACTCTCATCTCCAACGTCAGACAGGATGGTCTGACACTATCTTCCAAGCCATAGGTTCGGAAGAAGAGGCTCTCATATATATGAAAGCCGGACTCGTAGAGAAAACCGTCAACGGCCGTCAGGCTCTGACAAACCCTACAATTGACGGACGTGCCTTCAACTGTCGCAAAGAATGGCTCAAAGAGAAACTTGCCGACTATGACAATTGGAAAGACTGGAACAACGCCGACCTTATGGGCGAAGGCTTCCCGCCGCGTGATGAAAATGGCGACCCCTACGAGCTGCACCACATCGGTCAGCGTCAGGACTCGCCCTTTGCCGAACTGACCTACTGGCAACACATGACCGACGGAAACAACGCAATACTCCACCCTAAGCGCGAAAGCGAAATCGACCGTCAGCAATTCGACCGCGAGAAAGCCGCCCACTGGATGGCACGATTCAATGACTTCAAAGACTGCTACTGACTATGGATCTAAAATCATTCTCCAACAATCTTCAGAAGTATGCGGGTTATTATAATCCAGATTCTCTTTTTGAGAAAATTAAAAATGTGGCACGAAAGGCCGGTGTAAAGCTTGTATATATAGTGTTGCTGCTTTATTATTCCACACTAGACGAGGAACTGCCGATGAAAGACCGACTTATGGTTATAGCGGCATTGGGATATTTTATTCTTCCCATCGACCTGATTCCGGATGCTCTGCCCGGTGGTTTTGCAGATGATATGGCCGCCCTCGTCTACGTGCTTAAGCAAGTGTGGAATAATCTTACTCCCGCTACAAAGCAAAAGGCCCAAAATAGGCTTAGAGAATGGTTCGGCGATATTTCGGAAAAAGACCTTATTATCCCCGGGCTCTGAAACAACATGCTTTATCATTTACACGCGGCATTATCAATTAATGTCGCGTTTTTATATGCTATATGCCATTGGTCGAACGCATTTTATATACTCTGCCGTCATCCGGCATAATGTATTATTATCTTTGTGTCAAAAAAAGATTATGGAAAAGATTCTTGAAAAAATCGAGCGTTGGATTGCTGACGAGCCGACAGAGTCGGAAACTCAAAAGAGCTCACTTGATATCGCAATAGAGCAAGTTATGTACCGACTCCGTCGTTGCGTTGCTCCTGTTCTTCTCATAGCCTTAGTAATAAACCTGACAATAATGTTTACGGTCCCTATAGAGATGGCGATGTCGCGATGGTTTTGGCTAAAAGATCCGATTTCGATTGGCGCAGCCTATTTTATCCACAAATTATTAAAGCCATCCTGTCACAATGTGACACAGTGATCCGTTATCTATGCAATATCTAAAAGAGCTTGAGGAATCCTATGATTTGGATTGCCAATATGTTCGATGATATGTTGTAAAACATATTAATCTCGATAACATTAGTTGTCAGGAAATGGAGTGTCCTTCACGGAATTTTTGTAATTTTGCAATTGATTGAGAATCATAGTCGCACTCCGACAGCGGTTGGAGCGAGCATTTCAATCACGCCAAAGGCAATTTGCCTGATGTTCCGTATATCTAAATCGCCAAATTAAGAATATATGAGGGAGCACACGGTGAAGGATGCCCATTTCCGGCAACGCTTTGACAAGGCGTGTCTACGTCATCGTCATATCCGTACCGGACGTGGGGTGACGTATTCTTCAAGTTCTCTCATAAGGTGTTTGGCGATACCTGATATACAAGGACGTGAAGTAAAGAAGCCTCACGTCTTTGGCGTTTATAATCCTAACTAAATAACAAACCAATGTCAAAAGTTTTTCGCATTACGCCGAAACGCATAAAGCGTTCAAACGGCACAGTATTGACCCCGGAAATGGCAGTCACTGTTACTACTGCAATCCACACCTCTAATCCTTTCAGCAATGGGGCAAAGGAAATCCAAGAGGCTTATATGCGCCTCTACGGCTTCGACTACAAGAAAGCTTGCTGCAATCAGAACGACTTTGAATTCACTAAACTCGATTAATTTATAGAAATATGGCAAAAAAGAAAAATGGAATCAATTCAGATTCAATCAAAAAAGGAATGGAGACGGCTCTTGAAGTAACCAAGAAGACTGGTGAAATTTTGGTAGCAGCAGCTACGGTAATCGCTGCTGCCAAAACCATTAAAGGTGGAAAAAATAATAGCTGATCAACTGTTGGTCCCGCAAGTAAAAGATATTGTTTCTCTTGGTGCTGTAATATGTGGCATACTCACCTATGCTACATTCCGTCCTATGGCAAAAAACTGAAAGGGGTACTCTCTGAGACAGCACTTTTTGCGAAATGACAAGCTGAAGTTATTCTTATTTATAACTCTTCGTCACCGCCACGCACTATTCCCACGGCCGATGCTACACACGCTGTAGCATCGGCCGTGGGTTGTTTTTTTAAAAGACTATTGCTACATAGTCCTTGCATTTTCAGTCGTTCTTATATAATGCGTACATGTCCGAAATCCACTTCTTCATGGTCTTGCGAAGTGATATAGGACTGATGACCTCTATCATGGATCCTGCATGAAGCAACTTCATGATAAAATCATAAGTTGGAGAAAGATATAGCTCAAAGTCAGCATATTCATCATAGTCCTCGATAAGTCGCTGACTATGATGTAGCGGCAGTGATTTCAGATAATGTTTATGGTCTTCGTGGGCACGAATAACTATTTTCTCCGGTCTGACATCGTAGCCGATTACAATACCGTATGCCGTCGAAAAATATTCCGCCGCATCAAAGTCTTTTGGGAGCTTATATGTCTGCTCTATGGTCTCGGCGGTTTCTACTCGGTCAAGACCATAGAGTCTGATATCATCATAGTAGAGATTATGCGCCAGCACATACCAACGGTTCTCAAACAGCTTTACACAATAAGGCTCGATGAGAAAAGTGTAGCCATGTGATTTTTTGAAGGGGTGATATGTTATATTGATGACTCTATTCTCTTTCATCGCCTCCAGAATAGTGGTCAGATGATCACGCCCCGAAGGAATTTCGTCAACCAATATACGTCCCTTTAATGATAGATTCTCTCCTATAATATTTCCGACGGCAAATGAGTCAAGCATCCACTTTTTGAGCTTGTCCTCGTCAATATCTTCCGGATTGGAGATATAATAAAGATAGCCACCAACCTTCTGGCAGTCAATCATAATCCCGAACTGCTCATAGATTGCGTCACGCCAACGGTTGAACGTGGCACGATGAAGCTCGTTTCCGTCACTTAAATCTTTGTTTCGCGACCAGCGGTCGGAAAGGTCCTTGTGAGAAATCTTTCCGGCACGGCGGATTGTATCAATCAGCCAGGTGTATTTTTGCAGTTGGTTCATATTGGTTATGTTTTACACCGCAAAGATAATTAAATCCTGTCGCATTTTGCGATACAGGATTTGTTTTCTACTTTGAGGCCTTGAAATTAAAGATCGGACGGATGACTGTGTCTATGTTGACTGTATCACCAATGTTGGCAATGATTTCTTCCGCAGGTTTGTAGACCATCGGCGACTCATCACGGGTGAAATCGTTGACTGACTCGGAATAGATACTCTTCATGGAAGCCTCGAAGTCTTCCATCGTGATTTTTTCGTATGCCTGAGTGCGGCTTAACACACGTCCGGCTCCGTGGGGTGCCGAGCAATTCCAGTCGGGATTACCCTTACCGGTGCAAAGCAACGAGCCGTCACGCATATTCAGCGGGATGATGCAACGCTCGCCCTCGGCTGCCGAAATAGAGCCTTTGCGGATAATGTTGTCATCGCTGATATAATTGTGGATCGACTCAAACTCTTCATGTACTGTTACGTCGTGGAAAAAGCGCATGAGCAGCAGTGAAATAAGTTTGCGGTTGAGCACAGCCCATCGCTGACAAAGGCGCATGTCGTGAAGGTAATGCTCGCGCGCTTCTCCCTCCACATAGCACAGGGCAGCGGGAAGAGCCGGCTCTGCTGCCTGATGCTCCCTGCGCATCTTCTTTATGACACTCTGCAATTCCGAGCGACGACCTGCCGCCTTGTATTCCTCAATGGTGCGTTTGATTGAATCCTCAAACTCGTCGGCACCGTCGGTAAGGTGCTTCACAGCTTTCGCCTGATAGATGTCGGCCACCTGCTTGCCAAGGTTGCGGGAGCCGGTATGGATCACAAGGTAAACATTATCTTCATCATCCTTATCAAGTTCGATGAAATGGTTACCACCGCCGAGCGATCCGATTGACTTATTGATACGTCCGGAATCTTTAATCTCACGGTAACAGTAAAGTTTAGTGACAAGTTGCTTTGCCTCACGGTAAATTTCCATTTCCTCGCCTACAAGTGGTTTGAAACCGAAACGATCCTCACGCACAATCATACCCGAGGGCACATTGCCTCGGATATGCTCGTGGAATGCATGATAATCTATTTCGGAGAGCTTGCCGAGGTTGAGAATGCGCATACCGCAGCCGATGTCAACGCCCACTATATTGGGGATAACCTTGTCACCGAGATTGCCTGTGAACCCGATGACGCAACCGGCTCCGGCATGTACGTCAGGCATGATGCGTATCTTCTTGTCAGAAAACACGTCAATCGAAAGCAGTTCCTTGATTTGCTCCAAGGCAACATTCTCGATATTGTCAGTAAATATCTTTACGTCATGTCCTTCAATTATCTTCATATTTGGGTGTTTTTTATTATTTCGATGCAAAGTTAGATTGCAACTGCGCAATCATTTTGCGCAACAAAAAAATAAATCCCCGAAAATATTTCCGAAACGCAAATCTGAACGGATATCTATCTGTAGTGACGTGCTGCTATGTTGACACTCTCTGCTATGCGTGCGCGAAACTCAGGTGGTGCTATGACTTCGGCATGGCCACCGTAGCCGAGAATGAGACGTTCCAACTCATTGTTTATGACGACCTTTAGTGATAGCTGGATTGAACCGTCGCGAAAACGTTGTTCAACCTTCTGCGATTTATGAAACGGCTTTGACTCAACGTATGGAGCCTGCTGACGGTCAATTTTTATGACTACTCTCCGGGCCTTGTCATGTATTCCCTTGGTCACCCCGATTGTATCATCGAAGAAATGTTCAGGGTCAAAGTCAACACATTTCTTGAAAGGAGTTTCCTTGTCAATAGCAACGGACTGAATACGGTCGAGAGCGAAGATATTGACCTGTGGCGCACGGTTGGTTGACTTCTCTCCGATAAGAAACCAACGGTTGCGATATTCCTTCAATAAATATGGATACACGACCAATGCCTCTGACTGACGCGCCTTGAACGATCGATACTCAATGATAATAGTCTGCCGTTTGCGCACGGCATCATATATGTCACCTATAAATTTTGCTCCTTTATAGCCCGACACATGCTCCATGTCCATAGCCGGAACCGAGGCCCCGGTGTGACGCGAAATCTGCTCGTTGAGTTTGCTGATGGTGTCAATCGACGATGCCAACTGTGGGAAGCCTTGTAGCTGACGTAAAATTTCAAGAGCCGAGTTTAGTGCATCAAGCCCTTCATCGTTCAGCGGAAGATGTGTGATGCTGAAATCCGGGTCCTCATACTCATAATATTTATTGTCGCGCACCACAATCGGAGCATTATAACCGAGACGATCGCTACGCATCAGCGCGAGGTCATTCTGAAATGTGCGGCGGCTAACCGGATTGCTTCGCCCTTCATATTCAGCCAAAGCGTCAGTGCAGGCGTCAATCAGGTCGTTGATAGTCCATCGGCGATAATGGTTCTGAAGACATTTGTCAATGGTGGATATTCTGATAAGCGTAGCGCGATTCAGTGGCATAGGGAGAAGGAAATTTAGACTTAAAAAATGGAGAATGGAGAATTATTTTAGCAAAAATACGATTTTTTATCATGGTGCGCAAATCCATTGCGCATGCACTTTTCAATTTTGCGTCCAAAATACAACGATATGATAATTACAGGAAAATCAACATCAACAGAAATTTTTACCGATAATATAGAAGATTCAGCTCTCGACTGGGTAACTGAACTTTGCAATCATCCGGCAATGGAGGGTGTGCCAATCGTGCAAATGCCCGATGTCCACGCCGGGAACTCATGCAATGTAGGCACAGCTTATCCGATAGGAATATATGTCAATCCTGACCATGTCGGCGTTGACATTGGCTGCACCATTTCAATGCACCGTCTTTCGTGTGCAGTCAATCCCGAGGACTTTGCGCTGCTTGACCATCGCATCCGTGAGACAATCCCTACGGGTACGGAGATCTGCCCAAAGAACTCACTCAACGAAAAAGAGTTATTCCGCTTTCTGAACTCTCAATATCAGAAGGCCCGTTCAGTCGCTCCTGACCTAATCAACGAGGCCCCTCGGATAGATGCACGTTTCATCACGGACTTCTGTCGCCGGATCAAACTTCAGGAAGGAATATTTTATAAAAGCCTTGGCTCACTTGGCAGCGGCAATCATTTCATTGAGTATGGCGAGGATGCCGAGACTGATGACAGTTGGCTGACTATTCACTGCGGGTCACGCAATCTTGGTGTTAAGGTAGCGAATCATTGGCGAAATATCGCGCAGAATCCCAAACGGGCCAAATACGTAGGATATCTTTGGGGCGATACCTTGCGCGGTTATCTGTCAGACATGATCATAGCTCAGGCCTACGCACTCTATAATCATCATATAATTCGTGACCGCATATTCGCTATCCTAAAAAAACTATGTAAGGCCAAATGCGCAGAGTCCATCTTTACAACGCACAATTACATATCTGTCACCGATGATATGCCTATGTTGCGAAAGGGAGCGATCGACGCATCGGAAGGCCGAAAGGTGGCAATACCCTTCAATATGCGCGACGGAATAGCTATATGCATCGGGAAAGGAAATGACAAGTGGCTCAACACGGCTCCACACGGGGCCGGACGCATCATGAGCCGAGCTCAAGCGAAAAAACAAATTTCAGTGAACGAATTTGAAAATTCAATGAAAGGTATCTACTCATCATCTGTCTGCGCAAGCACTCTTGATGAATCTCCAATGGCATACAAACCCACAGAGGAGATACTTGAACTTATCCGGCCAACGGTCGAAATCATTGCCATGATTAAACCTAAACTGAATATTAAAGACAACGGAGAATGAAGAAATACATACAAATCACAGCAGGCCGTGGCCCGGTAGAGTGTGCCAGAGTCGTTACGCTCGTGGCGCGTGAACTGCTCAAAATAATCCCGCCATTGCAACTCACGGATTGCGAACCTCACAATCAAGTTGACGGTTGCTTCATGTCAATAACATTTGCCACCGAAGATGTAATCCCTCCGTCTATTATAAAGGGTTGGCAGGGTACAGTGCTTTGGCGGTCAACCAAGAATCCATATAGACCGGGACACAAACGCAGCAACTGGTTTGTCGGCGTCAACTTCTTCGATGAGGTTGAACTGCCACAGATTGAAGAATCCGACATCATATATGAGACGTGCCGTTCGGGAGGCAAGGGCGGCCAGAATGTCAACAAAGTAGAAACTTCGGTCCGTGCAATCCATATTCCCACCGGATTATCCGTAAAATGCTCTGACGAACGTTCACAGTCTCAGAACAAAACGCTTGCTCGCGAAAGGCTATTGCTAAAACTCCGTCAGCAAAACGACAAAGTCGTTGCCGAATCGCGGTCGCGACAATGGAGCAATCACGACAATCTCGAACGAGGCAATCCCGTCAAAAAATTCTCAGGGCCGCTATAGCTTATTTTGGACATTCTCAATTTTATTTCGTCGGCATAGAAATCTCGTGATTTTTAATTATCTTTGTAATCGGATATTTGACTTAACAAAACGGTGGTAAGTCAGATATCCGAGATATTTTACTAATCATGATGACGTTTCTCCTCTTGGAGGCAAGTGCACCGCACACTTTTATCGCATGACAAAAGTCGATTACATAAATGATGTAATGATGAGATAAAACGCAACCATAACGGCAACAATTAAATGAAATTCATATGGCTTATTATACTGTTTACTGGCCTCATGACTGGTTGGACGAACTAAGAAAATCAGATGACAACGGGCCTATAAAAGTAGTGTTTGGCAGCATCCACTCAAGGATGCCGTCAATTGCATCGATCAAAGTGGGCGATGTCGTATTCCCGGTATCCTTACTTGACAGGCATCTCTATATAATGGCAAGACTGGAAGTGACTCATAAGGAAAGAGCCTTCGACTATTGCATAAGAGAACTTGGAGCTCCTCACAGGTCTCTTATTCCTGAAGGTGTTGTCGTTAAGGCCTCTGACACATTCTTTTGTGCAAAAGACACTTCTTATAAAAGTCTCCGGAGTGTACCTGAGAATCTCACGATGATTATTCCCGACGACAAGCCCCATTGCAAGCATCAGGAACCATTTAATTGCTGTGCCGAATGGGCAGTATGGGGAGATGAGGGCAGTGTTATCAAGCCGCGCATCATTCCTGATGAAATTGTGCCACTTCTTCAATTCGGTTATCCGAAGAGTAAAGAGCAGCCACTACGAATTAATTCAAAAGGAGTCGTGTTGGCTCAAAGTATAGCTGCAACCCGGCGTTTATCGGAGGAATCCGCAATGGTTTTTGAAGAAATCATTAAAAACGGTTGATTGCTGATGAATAATCGCACATCTGCTCAATTGGGGGCGTGAGAACCTTGAAGAGATAATGATAAACCGAAAAAACATTACTAACGATATGGATATGAAATTTTGTCAGAGCTGCGGAATGCCGCTCTCAAATGATGTCATAGGCACGAATGCCGATGGTACACCAAACGAAGATTACTGCATTTACTGCTATAAAGACGGCAAGTTCACACAGGATATGACAATGGAGCAGATGATTGACCACTGTGCCCGGTTTACCGAAGAGATAAACAGGAACTCCGGTCAGAATCACACTGTCGAACAGATAAAAGAGCAGATGCGCCGGTTCTTCCCGCATCTCAAACGTTGGAAAAAGCAACAAACGATTATGAGTAACGAAGTTCTATATATACTCCTGCCGGACTATGCAGCGCATGAGGCGGTGTTTCTTTCACAGGCTATCGCCTCCGATGAATATGCGATGAAGGAAAATCCGAAGTATGTCAATAAGGTGGTCGCCCCGACATTGGAGCCGGTGAAATCAATCGGCGGCTTCCGCACAATGCCCGATTATTCGTTTGATACGATGCCCGACGATTATGCTGCGCTGGTGCTGATTGGTGGTTTCGGGTGGAGTACGCCTGTTGCTGAACGGGTTGTGCCAATTGTCAAAAAAGCAGTTGAAGGAGGAAAGATTGTAGGCGCAATATGTAATGCTGCGTCGTTTATGGCAAAGCATGGTTTCCTCAATGCAGTGAAACATACCGGCAATGGTTTGGACCAACTGAAAATTTGGGGTGGAGAGAACTACACTAATCCCGACGGGTATATCCACGCGCAAGCCGTAAGCGATGGCAGCATAGTGACCGCTAACGGTTCTGCAACCCTTGAATTTGCAAAAGAGTTACTTACGTTGCTCGAAAACGATACACCGGAACAAATCGAAATGTACTATCAGTTCAACAAGCAGGGATTTTGCGCTCTTTTCCACGAATAAGACTATGGCGTGTACATCTGAATTTATTGAATTCATCTGCGATATGCTTACGCCATTAGGCGAAGTACGCAGTCGCAAGATGATGGGTGATTACGTCGTCTACCTCAATGAAAAATGTGTAATCACTGCCTGCGACAACACCGCTTACGTCAAGAAATTGCCTTGCATTGCCGACTTAATGGCAGATGCCGAATGCGGCTGTCCTTATCAGGGTGCGAAGGAAGCCTATGTCCTTGACCTCGCCGACACCGGCAAAGTCCTCAAAGTAATTGAAGCCCTCTGGAATGACCTCCCGTTCCCGAAATCAAAGAAAAAGTAAAATGCCCTACATAGCAATCGAGAGTGGAAAACTGACCATTGAACAGAAGAAACAGTTGATTGAGCGACTGACTGCAACAGCCTCTGAGATAACCCATATCCCGGAGCAGTTCTTTACCGTTACGATCAAAGAACTGCCCGATGATAACTTCGGTATCGGAGGCAAATCAATCAACGAGATAAAACGCAATTACAAACCATGAAGGTAATCGGTATCAACGGAAGTGCCCGAAAAAACGGCAACACAGCCTTGATTATCAGCAAGGTCTTTGATGAACTCAATAAAGAGGGTATCGAATGTGAGCTGATCCAATTGGCTGATTATGAAATACTGCCATGTCGCGGATGCTTTGCTTGTAAAGGCAGGGCCAACTGTGTGTTTGCGAATGATGGATTTACAGAGATATTCAGCCGTATGGCAGATGCAGATGGCATAGTTCTCGGATCTCCGGTATATTCCGCGGATGTGTCTGCAAAGATGAAAGCCTTTCTGGAGCGTGGAGGAGTTGTCGTTGCAACCAATCCCGGAATTCTTCGCCATAAGATAGGTGCATCGGTTGCCGCAGTGCGTCGCGGTGGCGGAATGACAACGGTCGACACCATGAACCATTTCATGCTCAACAAGGAAATGATTGTCGTAGGCTCCACCTATTGGAATATGGTCTATGGCAAGAACATCGGTGATGTGCTCAACGATGAGGAAGGTATGGCAAATATGCGTAACCTCGGCGAGAATATGAGTTTTGTTCTTAAAAAATTCAGATTATGAATGTAAATACAGAGTTGCTGCGGTTTATTGAAAACAACACCAACTTGCGGCTTAACGATGTAAATATTGAGCCGGAAATGATACGGGCTATTATGATAAATGAGGTTGTCCCGGTTGATTCTGACGATGACTTCTATGGAAAGCCTGACTCCGCATATATGTCAACGACAATCCCGCTGTTCCGAAAAGCCGGAATAGAGGTAAATAGTATTCAGGATATATTGAACCTCGGCATCTATATTACCAACGCCGTCAAGACGCCTAAATCGGAATATGCTGTTTCAAAGGAAAGCATTGAAGAAAGTCTGACGTATCTTGAAAAGGAGCTTGAGCTGTTTTCCAATCTTCAGGTTGTCATGCTTATGGGTGATGTGGCGAAAAAAGCCTTTAATATGATAAGTAAAAAGGCAACCAAGAAAAACGCCGTCCCAAGTATATCTACCTACAAATTACGTAACACCGAGATTTTCCATAAAGGATGGCGCATCCTGCCTTCGTATATAATGACAGGGCAAAACATCCTGATTGAGAAGTCAAAGTTCCAAATGGCATCAGAGGATATTGCAACGATGTATAGACTGATAAACGAAGCGTGATTGCAATATGGCTATTGCACCTGACGACATTCTGAAATATTGCCTTGACAATTTTGACGGGCTTGTAGAGATCAGCAGTTGGGGCGAGCGTGGGATTTTCTACAATCCCGGCGGCGTGCTGAAACGCGGCGTGTATATCCTGACAATCAAAGAAAAGGATGGCGATAATGACCGGGCTTCCCGCCTTGACCGCGAGGATGTGTGGCGCGTGAATATAGGAGTCAGAAAACAGACATTCCGCACTTTGTTTGCAGAGTTGCCACAACGCCCGAATAAAGGTTGTATTGTGGATATGCCGTATGACTTTACTGCAAAGGATGTCATTATGCCACATCCGGTCTATGCATGGATGGGGTGGATTTGCGCTTTGACTCCATCTGAAACGACATTTGAATCATTGAAGACTTACATCCTTGAATCTTACGAATACGCGAAAGAGAAATTCAGTAAAAAGATGGCCGGAACAGTAAACCAGTTATCTGAGAACAGTGATAGAACCTCTGTCATTAGAGAATCGATAAAACGATATAATGATATTATCGAAAACAACGAGCCTTTCTGTATGAAGGATGAGGCTTGGTATATGATGGGGCTTGCCTATCAGGAACTGTTCGACTATAAAAAAGCCTTTGCTTGCTTAAAGAAAGCCGCAGAGATGAATTATGACGAAGCCTTTGTTAAGATGGGAGATGCCTATATGGATGGGCTGGGAGTGAAGCAGAATCCGGTCATGGCTTTCCGCTGGTATCACAAAGGTGCTGACATGGGGGAGATAAACGCCATGCTGAAGTTGGCAGACTGCTATAAGCACGGTACAGGCTGTAAGGTTAATTATTCAAAGGCGATGGAGCAATACCTCTATCTGGCAGAACGCACCGATCGCTATTGGCGGAGATACGCCGACGGCATAGGCACAGCGTTATATGAAATCGGCAATATGTATCTCCAAGGGTTAGGCGTATCGGTTGATTTGAAAAAAGCCGCCAAATATTTCCGACTTGCCGCCAAGAAAGGCAATCGGGATGCTGAAAGTGCCCTTAACTCCGATATATTTTGTAACTTTGAAAGATAAAACGTACTGCGATGAACCAATGGGCAGAATATTATAAAATCTTACAACGCTTCTCCAGCCTGTACGCCGGGGAGGGCGACGACGAACTGGCGCGTCATGCCGCCGATGCCATCACACCCTTAGCCGAAAAAGGCAATACCAAGGCTCAATATATGCTCGGGCGGTATTACTCGTGGGGTTATCATCATCAATGTGATAATCAGAAAGCGATTTACTGGTTTGAAAAAGCAGCCGACAAAGGGAGCGACAAGGCTGCAGAGGCGTTGGCAAATCTCTATCGCTACGATTTTGGCGACGATGAGACAATCAGTGTGCAGGCTAAAAAGGACTTTACACACAAATGGCATTACCGCTGGATTGAGATACTGGAGGCAAAAGCCGCCAAGGGTGTGGAAAGCGCGGCCCAGGCTCTGATGAAACTCTATGCCTATGACTGTCCCGAAGACATCGACCGCGAAGAGGGGGTGAAGATTGCCTGCAAATGGTACTACCGCTGGGTTGAAATCCTGAAAGCGCGAGCCGACAAAGGCGATATGGCGACCAAGAAGCGTATTGCCGATATTCTATCATGGGGTACGGGTGTTCCCGATGAAGTGTTGGAGATTGTCGAATATGATGATAATTACGAAGACACCGCCGCTGAGTTGTATACCGAAGTGGCTGAAGAAGAGAAGGATGCCGACGCATGGTTTAACCTCGGAATGATATATTACAGTGAGGCGACTGAAGAAGCTCTTCGGAAGTCATTTGACTGCTTTATGAAAGCCGCCGAAATGGGCTACAAAGACGCTTACCACTGCATCGGCGGCGCATACTTTGACGGGCGCGGTGTTGAAAAGGACTGGGGCAAGGCACTCGAGTGGTATCAAAAAGGAGCCGAAGCGGGCGATGTAATGTCGAAACTACATCTTGCCCAGTGTTATAAAAGCGGTATCGGCGGAGAAAAAGACTATGCCGAGGCGATGAAGCTCTATCGGCAGATTGCCTCCCGCCGCAACTTATACGGAAAATACAACCATGAAGTCAGCGTGGCACAGTACGAAATAGGCAACATGTATATGAAAGGGCTTGGCGTGGAAACCGACTTCCGCCAGGCTTTCGACTGGATTCGGCTTGCCGCTGAAAACGGCAACATCGCCGCCGAGAATGCACTGAACAACAAGAAATTCAGAGATTTCAAAAGATGAAACTGCGTATGTTGTCCTTAGAGGGTGATTATGCTCTTGAAAAACGAGAGAAGGAGAAATCCAACTATTGCTACATCCACCTGCATGCTGTCACATTCGGTATTGCTCAATATATCCTGACGGAACTGATGCCTATTGATCTTGACGGATGCGGGCGGTTGACCATCCGTGCGAATGTCGAGCAGGAGATGATGGGCTGGCCGGGCTATAATCCGGTTCCTAAAATGGGCGTGTCGTGGTACAATCTTGACATCGAAACATCCCGCAAGCTCTATGACCTCAAACGCTTCAGCAAGGCTTTCAGCGAAGAACTCAGCAATGAGTTCGAGCAATTTGTTGCCGGCATAATCATGGATGTTTTGGTGGAAATAGACCGGGCGCACGGTGACAGAAACCGCCTTGCGGAGCGGCGTGATGAAATTATGAACAAGATGAGGGAGTGCGGATGCAAGAAAGAGATTCTGCTTGAAAAATACTCCAAGTTCCGCCGCGACAGGAAATACAAGGCGAAGGTGTACCGCTGCATCGGACATGGCATAGGCGATGCTATAAGGGTCGATTTGGTAAATTGCAAAACCGATGACATAGTTGTGTCGGAATGGCTCGATGAGTTACCCCACACTGTCGATATGGCGGGAGCCGTCACCCGGACAGGCTGGAACGGGGATTCCTTCAATGTGACATTTTTCCGGTCGGATTGGACAGAGACTGTGAAACTGCCTGAAAATGAATTATAGAATCATGATAAAGTACACAAATAAATATACCGACAAATCGTTCGATATCGCCAAGTGTCGTGAATCGGCCGAATCAGGCTATGCTCCCGCACAATATCAACTCGGTCAATGCTATGAGGAGGGCGCAAACGTGGAGCGCAATCTTGCAAAAGCATTCAAATTATACTGGCTGGCATCTGACAACTGCCGTCCCGCAAAAGAGCGGCTGAACAAGGACAGCTATCAGGGGCAACTTGCCAAATGGCTGAAAAAAGCTGTCAACGGCAACAGGCTGTCAGGTAAAGATTTGGCGGAGGCGCAGTGTATGCTCGGATGCTGTTATCGGCGCGGTTGGGGTGTGGAATACGACATGGCCTCGGCTGTCAAATGGTGGCAGAAAGCCGCAGATTTGGGCGATGGGTATGCCACCGACCGCATAGGCGACTGCTACAGTAACGGAAACGGCGGACTGCCGGAAGATGCGGAGAAAGCTTTTGAATATTATCAGAAAGCAGCGGACGGAGGATATGCAGGAGCATATTTCACATTGGGACTATGTTACCGCAACGGCGACGGAGTGGAACGCGATTACGAAAAGGCCTTTTATTGGTTTAATAAAGCCGCGGAACACGACGACCCGATGGCTTGGGTGGAACTTGGTCACTGTTATGCCACAGGATGTGGTGTTGCTGAAGATTATTGTCAGGCAGTCAGGTGGTACAACAAAGCCGTAGATTTCGGCGGAAATGCTTTCCCGGAAGCACAACGCGGTCTTGCCGACTGTTATGCAGCCGGGCACGGCGTGGAGCAGGACTGGGAAAAGGCTGCGGATTTGTACCGTCAGGCGGCTAAGAATGATGACCCAGAAGCTCAATTCCAGCTTGCACGATGCTATGCCGAGGGACATGGTGTAGGGCAAGATATGGCCGAGGCCGTGCGCCTGTACAAGAAAGCGGCGACCTACGTCAACGAAAACACGAGATACTACGGACACGCCGGAGCCATGTGCTGCCTTGCCGACTGTTATGCCAACGGCGATGGCGTCAGAAAAAATGCTAAACAGGCGGCTTTATGGTATGCCAAGGCTGAGGAACAAAACATTCGTCCGAATTAATCCATGTGACAGTAAGACAATGAGTAAAAAGATTTTGACAGGTATATTTTTATCAGTTACATCCTGTTTTATTTCTGAGGCTAACGCTGTCACATGGTTTGACGGAGTGTCGCCTGTCAGTGTCGGCAAGAATACATCTTTAAGTCTTGTCGCAGAGACATCAATAGATATGTTTACGTCCGACATGAAATCTGTCACCGGCCAATACGCCAGACTGATTCATCCTGCCAAGGCCCGGATAGTGCTTACGCAACTTGATCGGGCGTCAAAATCACAACGGCGTAAACTTATACAAGCCGGAGTGCCTGTTGAGCGGCTCGATACTTTAGTCGATGGTTTTAATATCAAAGTCAACGGTGACAAAATACTGGTAACAGGCAGCAATGGCAGAGGCACGGCCTATGGCCTTTTGGAACTATCTCGAGAAGCCGGAGTCAGCCCATGGATATGGTGGGGTGACGTCTTGCCTGTGCAGCAACAATCTCTGACACTCCCGGACGACTATAATATCACGCAGGGAGCTTCGGTTGAACTGCGTGGCATATTTTTAAATGATGAAGACTGGAGTCTGCGGCCTTGGAGCTCCATGACATTTGAGCCGAATGAATCAGGCACAATCGGGCCACGTACATATAAAGAAATATTCAAATTGCTTATGCGGTTACGCGCCAATGCCATATGGCCGGCCATGCACAAGGAAACAACCGCGTTTTTTAAAAATCCTGTCAACAAACTTGTCGCCGACAGTTGTGGCATTTCAGTAGGCACATCCCACTGCGAACCGCTCCTGCGCAATAATGTGGATGAATGGGATGTAAGCAAACGGGGACCATTCAATTACATCACCAACCGTCAGGCTGTGCAGGAGTATTGGATAGAACGACTGCGTGAGGTAAAAGGGTCGGAAGGCGGAAACATGTTTACGATCGGCATGCGAGGCATACATGACGGCTCAATGGAAGGAGTGAAGACAAAAGAAGAGAAATTTGCCGCATTGCAACAGGTGATCGATGATCAGCAACAATTATTGGCCGATTATATCGGTGCTCCCAATAAGCAGATGCAAGTATTTGTACCTTATAAAGAGGTGCTTCAACTGTATGACATGGGGCTTAATGTACCGGCGGCTGCAACTCTGATGTGGTGTGATGACAATTATGGTTATATCACCCGGCTTTCTACCGATGAAGAGCAAAAACGACCCGGAGGAGGCGGAGTATACTATCATTTAAGTTATTGGGGTAGGCCTCATGACTATCTTTGGCTTACAACGACGCAGCCGGGGCTGATATATAACGAGATGAGAAACGCCTACAATCATAATGTAAGAAAATTATGGATTGCCAATGTACATGACCCCAAGGTGGCGGCCTATGATCTTGAGTTATTTCTTGATCTTGCATGGAATATCGACATCGTGGAGCCTGAAAATCTTGGACAGCATCTCTGCAACTGGCTTACCACAAATTTTGGAGCTGACGTTTCTCAAAAGATTTATACCGCCATGCGAAAGTTTTATAATCTCACCGGAAAACGTCGACCGGAATTTATGGGCTGGAACCAGGTGGAGCTTGATAAAAAACTTTATCACCGCGGCCTTAGCCCGGTAGCCGATACGGAATTAAGTTTCACCGAGTTTGGCGGAGAAGCGGACCGCTATATTAGAGAGTTTCTTGAAATTGCGAAAATTGTTGAAGATGCCGGACAATCAATTGATCCGTCTCTGCGTGATGCCTATTTCGCAGCGATTATTTACCCCGTTTTATCGGCGTCCAATAATGCTGTAAAGATGCTTGAGGCTCAACGTGCCCGCTCGTTTGCCTCAGGCGGCGTAAACAATGATATTGATAACTCAAAACTTTATTTGGCTACAGCCCGAAGCCAGGAAGCATACCGTAATATCAGGGCATTGACCGAAACATACAACGAAAAAATGAGCGGAGGGAAATGGCGTAAGTCGATGAACATGAGTCCGCGCGATTTACCTGCCGGCTATGCGCCGATGCTTCCGGTTATACTTACAGAAGATGAAATGTCGGAGTATCTTGTAAAGGACACATCCCATGAAGACTGCAATCTTGATGCTGATGGAGCCATAGCCTTTAATGCTGATGATTTTTCTGACATTTCCGGCGATTATCATGTCATTGACCTTTTGGGTCATAGCAATCGTGCCGTTGAACTTGAAAAGAGTGGTTCCGTGACATATTCTTTTGCTATAGATGACGACCTTGCAGAATCACTCTTGACTGTCGCTATGATTCCGACGCATGCCAATGACAAAGTGCGTTATAATGTCAGCATTGATGGAGGAGAACCGATTGAGTTTAATCTGAAGGAACCGTTCCGTTCGGAAAGATGGAAGGTCAACGTGCTCCGCGGACAGGCCCGCCGCTCGATTAAACTCCCGCATCTTGAAAAAGGCAATCATAAAATAACCATTACAGCGGTTGACTCGCATATTGTGGTTGACCAGATATGTATCGATCCTAAAATCAATCGAAAATATTATCTAATCCCCACTATTGCAAAATAGCTCATAATTTTATCATATACATTTTGTGGTTGCTCAGATAATACATTCTGTCCTGCAATATGCACCATGCTTCGATTGGACTGACTCCAAGATCTTTTATGTGCCATGACTTCCCATAGTCAGTGCTGTATTTTACGCTACGATCGTCAAATGGACCGTCGTATATTATGCAGGCAATAGTTCCTGTATTATCTTTACGCAAATCGCTCATAAAGGTATACCTGTGATGACTGCTGACTCGTTTTAGCCCGTCAGCCGAAGCATCCAAATAGTAACAGTTGGCACAATTGTTTTTTATTCCGCCCACAATAGCTTTATCGTGGGCGGATTTCACAATAAAGCATGAACCATTAAACACAACAGTGTCAACAAATTGTTTTTTACTGAAATTATAAAGTCGGCTACAACATTTTTTGTTGTCCCGGATGAAGCCAATTAGACCTTCGTCAAGTTCGGCAAAACCAGCATTACAGATTCTGACATCATACGCATCTATTGAGTCAAGCTGATTTCCGGCTTTGTATAGCACACTGTCATCCGCTATGTAAATGCCATCTTTACGGGCGAATAAGATGGCGTGAGCACCGAGGGTATAATCTGACAGGGAGTGTTCTCCTGTATTCATGTCGAATGTCAGCAAGCGGTGACATTCACCGCATCTTACAATACATGAAAGCATATTGCCCCGGATTGCCGGATTGTCGTAAAATCGGCAATTAGGCAAAACAATCTCGCAAGACCAATTGTGACCTCCATCGACCGAACGATATATAGCTGCCGAGTCGGGCCTCTCCGGCCCATAAGTCGAGGCTAAAGCTATGGCTTCAATGTCGCTCATGTAGTGAATAGCTGTAATGTGGCCGACAAGACCATTTACATGCCATACTTCTTTTTTATTTTTGCTGTCACCTTGGCTTCCTCCAAACAATGCTGCCGAGAAGATAAACAAAATAGCTACGTATATCGGTAGAAATTTCTTGAACGAATAGAGATAGTCCACCGGTTCAAGCCGCTCTTTTGATTTCCCGCGTTGCGTGATTTCATATTTATACGGCCACTTCCAGATGATTGCAAATCCCACATCCGGCACCCAACGCAACATGCGTATGGCAAGCCATGTCGCAGCGATGGAGGCTGTTGCCCATATGGCGAAGCTCCACCCGTTACCGATCGTAATGCCAGCTGCAACAGCTCCGACAAAAGCTATGGCGATTGACACAGCCGTGCGAAAACTGTTTTCATTGTATATTTTTGTCCGAATCAAATATCCGGCAAAGCATATAAGTCCACTGTATGCAATCCATATCGGATAAAGATACAATTGCATGACTAATAGTTTCACCGATAATATCACGACATCTATAATATAACCGCACAAAGCTCCCAGCCATGTCATAAGCCATAAGTGTGAAGGAGCATCCCTGTCTTCATCGCTTACCCACCACGAACACATGCCCGCAATCGCAAACGTCACGACAACAGGTCCAATCACCGACAGTCTACACCCTAAAATCGTTATCGGGTATATGCTGAGAAAGATGACTGTCGGTAATATATATTTCCAAAATCGTTTATCGGTAAACATGCATCAGAGCATTCAGTTCTCGACAAATATATCCTACCACATACTCCTGAGGAGTATGCAGCTCGATGTCTTCATTACTCTCCAGGTCGGCTATAACACAACTTACAGCTTCCCAAAGGCGAGACCCTTCATATTCCTTGAATGTATCTTCCATAATTGAAATGTGTTTTTATTGTTGTCGGTCGGGTAGGGCGGCAGGGTTATTTCCGACCATAAGATTGTTCATATAGTCACGCGCGACTGTCGGAGACATCCATTTGATTGAGTCTATCGGCAACAAACTGTCATCGCCATTCCTATCGTATATTTTTACCATATTATAGACGACAGATTCGTATATCCTGTTGTCATACGGATGATAATCAATATACCGTTCGGCATAATCAATACTGTTACATGAATATGTTATCGCAGAAAAATCTTCTGGGAAAACGAAATATCCGCAACCGGATGGAAATGTCTTCAACCGGCAGTGCCATATGCTGTCCAATATGGCACATATACGCACACTATTGGCATTGTAGACCGCAGAGTCCAATGGGCAACACCAGGAGAAGTCTTTGTCTCCATTCGTGCATATTCCATAGCAACTGCCTGTATTCTTGTCGATGGTGAAATCCTCGGGCTTCATACTTCCTGCTGTAAACAAATGCAATGAAACGGGAGTCTCTCGGATAAAAAGCCCGTTTTTCTCGCCCAACACCGCAACCGGGCATGCCATTATGCCGCCTCGTGAATACAATACATAACCATCCTTTTCCACAATATTTTTAGGCATACAGGCATAGATCATTGTCATATATGGTATCGCAAACAGCAACGATATGGCGAAATCTATTCGCAACCACCATTTCAACAGTTTCGGTTTGTCAAGTCCTGCTCCGGCCGGAAGAGCCAATAGTCCGAGCACATACCCGATTATCAATATCCAGTAATTGAGATCCCATCGCCATATTTGGCCGCTTCCGGGCATAACACCGATAACGACAGACAAAGGCAACATGTAGATTTGTACCCACACCATCGTCAGACATATCCTGTATCGTGTCGTGTAACTCATTGTTATTCCTGCTAGTCGTGATTGGTTGGTTATGCCCAAAGATACAAATATTTTTTGATTTATGCTACAAAACTTGTCCCCGTTCACGAATTTATGTAATTTTGTTATGAAAAACTGTTTTTATAATGAATAAAAAGATTACCTTATCGCTAATATCACTATCACTCATAGCTTTAAGCACGTTTGCAGAATCGCGTAAAATTGAAAATCTCAACTTCGGATGGCGTTTCTCATATGGCGACATTGACAATGCTTCTTCATCGTCATTTAATGACAGCAGTTGGCAGAGTGTCAATCTTCCGCATGATTTTCAGATTTCCCAGCCATGGGTAGCTCCGGCCGACGACGAAAAATCTGATAAAAACAATCCCGTGGCTAATGTCAGCTCACGACTCAGTTCGCGCGGATTTAAAGAGATGGGCACAGGCTGGTATCGCCGTCAGCTCATTGCCGATTCCTCATGGATAGGGCGTCGTGTACTTCTCGATTTCGGAGGTATAATGCTTAACGGCGACGTATATCTCAACGGCCATCTTGTCGGAGGCACCGATTACGGCTATCTGGGTTTTGAGATAGATGTCACCAAACTGCTCAATTATGACAAGCCCAATGTCATAGCCGTACGTGCCGACACAGGCAAGCCGGAAAATTCCCGCTGGTATACCGGAGGCGGCCTTTACCGAAATGTCAACCTTGTTGTGACCGACCGCGACATGTATTTCATGCGACACCCTCTCTACATAACCACACCACATGTCGAGTCAGACAAAGCCTCGGTAAAAATCTCGGCTGAGATCGCGGCTCTTAAACATAAGGGCAAGGAGTTGAAAGTTAAGACCCGCATAACTGATGCTGACGGCAATCTCATATATGAAAGATTGTCAGACATCCCTTTCAACCGCCGTCAGAAGACCAATGAATATCTTATCGACAGCATTTCGATTGATAATCCGCGATTGTGGGACTGTGACTCACCTCACCTCTACACTGCCCGGCTGGAGCTGCTTGCCGCAGACGGGAGTGTGGCAGACGAAGTGGAGGAATCATTCGGAATACGCAAGATTGAATATTCTCCCGAATACGGATTGAAACTCAACGGCAAAAAAGTCTTGCTCAAAGGCATCGCCAATCATCATACTCTCGGTCCGCTTGGAGCTGCCGCTTATCCGCGTGCCATAGAGAAACGGATACAGATGCTCAAAGAATATGGATTCAATCATATACGCACCTCCCACAATCCTTACAGTGAGGAGTTCATGGATTTGTGTGACCGTTACGGCATACTCGTTGTCGACGAACTGTATGACAAGTGGCTTAAACAGTATGCAGGAGGGCGCAAAGACTGGATGGAGCAGTGGCCCCACGATATACCTGAATGGGTAAAGCGCGACCGTAATCACCCGTCAGTTGTGATGTGGAGCCTTGGCAACGAGTTACAGCTATTGTGGAATCTTCCATATGCCGACTGGGGCGTCACACCCTATAAGATGCAGAAAGTACTCCTTGACCGATTTGACACAACCCGCCCGGTGACAGTGGCCATGCATCCGCGTGGCAGGCATCTCTCCACCGATTCGCTTCCGGCTCCGTTGGTCATGGAGACCGATATAGCCTCCTATAACTATCGCTACATGTATTTCCCCGGCGACAGCCGTCGGTTCCCGTGGATGATGTTCTATCAGAGCGAGGCCAATACATCCGGCATGGGGCCAAACTTCTACGAGATGGATCTTGACAAAGTGATAGGCCTTGCCTATTGGGGCATGATTGACTATCTCGGCGAATCGCACGGGTGGCCCGCCAAGGGATGGACTCAAGGTATATTTGACATATCTCTCGAACCTAAACCAATCTCATGGTTCCTGCGAAGTATTTTCAAGCCCGACGAACCGATTGTCCATATCGGCATTATAGACTCTGACGATAATACTGTATGGAATGACGTCAAAGTCGGCACTGCACGCATGTCGGATCATTGGAACCGTCAGCCCGGAACCAAACTCAACCTTTACACATACACCAATGCCGATGAAGTTGAGCTGCGTCTCAACGGCCGTTCACTCGGCCGCAAACGCAACGAGATTGACAATCCCAAGAAGCGCAACCATATACTTTGGAATGACATTCCCTATGCTTCAGGTCATCTGGAGGCATTGGCCTATCGCGAGGGAGTGAAAACTCCGATAGCCCGTCACCGTATAGAGACAACAGGGAAAGTGTCACGTCTGAATGTAAAGGCAGACAATGATGCCTGGACAGCCGATGGTATGGATTTACAATACGTACGTATCGAGGCGGTTGACTCCAAGTCACGTTGTGTGCCGGGTTCAGATACCCCGCTCACATTCAAGGTCGAAGGTCCGGCAGAGATAGTGGGCGTAATCAACGGTGATATGACCAGCCACGAAATGATGACCGGCAACAGCCGTAGTCTTTATGACGGAAAGGCATCAGTAATACTCCGCTCGACTCTGACCCCCGGCATAGTGACTCTGACCGTCACGCCTGAAAACGGCAAACCGGTAACATACAAAATGTCTACAAATCAGAGCCGCTAACCCATGCGGTTAGGATAATTGCTCTATTTTTTGTAATTTTGCACGCGAAAAACCAAGCTGCAATATGTCACTACAAGATGAAATAGCACGCAGACGCACGTTTGCCATCATATCACACCCCGACGCGGGTAAAACCACTCTGACCGAAAAACTGCTGCTCTTCGGCGGCGCGATTCATGTCGCCGGAGCTGTAAAGTCAAACAAAATCAAGAAGACCGCCACTTCCGACTGGATGGAAATCGAGAAACAGCGCGGTATATCCGTAGCCACCTCGGTTATGGGCTTCAACTACGGCGACTATAAAATAAACATTCTCGACACTCCGGGCCACCAGGATTTTGCCGAGGACACTTACAGGACTCTAACAGCAGTCGACAGTGTAATCATCGTTGTCGATGTAGCCAAAGGCGTGGAGCGGCAGACCCGCAAACTGATGGAAGTGTGTCGTATGCGCAACACACCGGTAATCATATTTGTAAACAAACTTGACCGTGAGGGCCGTGATCCGTTTGACATACTCGACGAATTGGAGAGCGAACTGAAAATCAGTGTCCGTCCTCTCTCGTGGCCAATCAACATAGGTGAAAAATTCAAGGGTGTGTATAACATCTACGAACATTCACTTGACCTATTCACCCCCGACAAACAGCGTGTCAGCGAGCGTGTGGAAATCGATTCGGTCGATGATCCACGTATTGACGAAGCTGTCGGCGAGACCGATGCGGCCAAGCTACGTGAGGATCTCGAACTCATTGAGGGTGTCTATCCCGAATTTGACGAAAAGGCATATCTTGACGGAAAAGTTGCGCCTGTATTCTTTGGTTCCGCACTCAACACGTTCGGTGTCAAGGAGCTTCTTGACTGCTTTGTGAAAATTGCACCCGCTCCACGCCCCACACAATCGGAGGAGCGCGTAATCGAGCCGTCGGAGGCAGGATTCTCAGGCTTTGTGTTCAAGATTCACGCCAACATGGACCCCAACCACCGTTCTTGTATCGCGTTTGTGAAAATATGCTCAGGCAAGTTTGAACGCAACGCACCTTATAAACATATACGTACGGGCAAGACTCTCAAATTTGCCGCCCCCACTGCATTTATGGCTCAGAAAAAAAATGTTGTGGATGAAGCATATCCCGGAGATATCGTCGGCATCCCCGATACAGGCAACTTCAAGATTGGCGACACACTTACTTCGGGTGAAAATCTGCATTTCAAGGGTCTGCCATCATTCTCTCCCGAGATGTTCAAGTATATTGAGAATGCTGACCCTATGAAATCAAAGCAGCTGGACAAAGGCATACAGCAGCTCATGGACGAAGGTGTGGCCCAGCTCTTCACCAATCAGTTTAATGGACGACGTATTATCGGCACGGTAGGACAACTGCAATTTGAGGTAATCCAGTATCGTCTGGAGCATGAGTATGGCGCGCAATGTCGCTGGGAACCCATATCTCTTTACAAAGCGTGCTGGATAGAGAGCGACGATCCCGAGGCTTTGGCCGCTTTCAAAAAAAGGAAACATCAATTCATGGCCACCGACCGCGAAGGCCGCGACGTATTCCTGGCCGACTCAGGTTATGTACTGCAAATGGCACAAAGTGATTTCCCCAAGATTCGCTTTCATTTCTCAAGCGAATTTTAGTCACAAGCATAAGAAAAACGCCCGATAAAACCTTGCAAGTCCTGATTTACAGGGTTTTATCGGCGTTTTTCTTATGCGTATTATTTAATTCTGTTTTAATAATGTAAGTAATTTGTATGTATGGCATAGGCTTGACATCGGTGACAGATTTTTGCCTGAATGTTCCACCATGTCGGCAAAAGCCTTAATCTCAGAAAAGAATCCTTGAGTATAAAGCTGGTTGTTGCCTATAAGTGGACTAAAGTTATTTCGCCCAGACAGTAACTGTTCAGTTGTCGTGAATAACCCAATCTTGTCTAACGGGACTCCGGCAATTTTCTTCGGATGCGGGTAATGGCATAACCGCTCCATTTGGTCGAGACAATACGCTCCAGACAATGTATTGACATGAAGTGATTCCTTCGGATTGGCCCATGTGTAAGCTGTGGATAATTCAATCATGCACTTCACATTCCCGTGGGAAAGCAATGCCTGAACGGTGCTTGCACTGTTTCGGTCAGTACGTTGGACAGCCATAACTTCCGCTTCACCGAATAAATATAACGCCAAGTCTACAGGATGGATGAACAGATCGATAAACGGTTCTCCTTCGGGGTATGCTCCGGTGTGGTACGATAAGGTATAACTTATGACCTCATTTTTTGACAGCCGTTTGTTCAGCATCTCTGTCAATGGAGAATATCGTTTCTGCATGCCGACCATTGCCATTCCCCGGATGTCGGCTGCAATAAGACATTCAAGCTGTTCAGATGTCTGACAGGGAGGCTTTTCTACAAAAAGATATTTGCCGGACTCTATCACACGTGAGCAAAGTTCATAATGAGTCTGTGGCGAAGTGCATACGAATACGCCTTTTACATCACTGTCATTCAATATGGTATCCAACGAAGTCGTAGATGTCACTCCAAAACGGCGTTCTATCGACGGTAATTTGTCAGGACTATGACAACAGATATATTTCAAACGTATACCAAGATATTGTAGTATAGGGTAAAGGTTTTGCAGGGCGTGGCTGCCTACACCAATAAAAGCGTAGTCGGCTGAATAGGGCGATTGAAGCATTTTCCGGTTACGTTGACTCCGCCAGCGTTGTATCAAACTATTCATCATGCGCTCAATTTACTTTATGCTTTTGAAATATTCACGATAAGTCTTGTGGCAGTCGGCACACCATTGATACTTACCATAGAAATACTCGATAATCTTTTTGGGCAGGACTTTCTCCAGGTTGCGTAAAAAAATAATATCGTATTTACGATGGAAATTAATCCAGCACCCATTACATTCTTTCGAATAGCGGCATTGTGTGGCAACACTTTCTGACGAGTTAAAAATATCGTCAAGAGATTTTTCCTTTATATTACCCAGCATTACATTAAGATTCTGACATAGCGGTACATTGCCGTCAGGATGAACCACCAGTGAGCCGACTATCGAATGACATCGCAAACGCAGATTGCCACTGCGCCACTGGTCGTAGAGTACGACAAAGTCATAATTCTCCTGTGTGTTGTGTATATTCTTGGGTATTTGTGTGAGATATTCTGCCCGCTGTGTATTTAACATCTCAACCTTTGTGTCAAAATAAGCCATCGTGCCGTATATGCCGATACGTATGTCAACATCATAGTGCCTTGCAATATCAATGGTATATTCCATATCCTTGAAGCTGTTGAACGGCGAGAGACAAAACATAAGTGATATCGGAATCTTATCTTTCAACTCCTCAACAACAGCTATCACCTTGTCATGCCCGTCAACACCGCGCATATAACTGTATGTGTTGCGGTTACCGTCAAGCGACAGATACAAGTGTTTCGGACGATAACAATTAGCCAGCTCAATGACTTTTTGCGAATGCAGACCATTGGAAAGCAGCGTGTAGTTAGGATGATTTCTATGAAACCATTCCATTATCTCATCGGCCTGTGGATGCAGCACAAACTCGCCGCCTTCAAGCCCCACGGTTGTTTGCCGGCTTATACAACGGCTTGACATCAACGTCACTATTTCATCTTTTGACAGCTCATCGTGAGGTTTCTGCCATATAGAGCAATGGCGGCAACGCGACTGACAACGGTTGGTTGCGTAAATCATCAGTTGCGCCAGTTTTTTGCTGTCAGGAAATAAGATGTTACGTGCAAGCAATGCACCATTATGAATATAGTCAGCTATCTTATACATTTGTGGTTTTGTTAATTCCACCGTATAGATGAGACTACACCCCAAAGACTGCATAAGTCGCCTTTATTTTATCAAGCTACCATGTTAACCTCAATCCTATCGGTATTGTAAGTTCAAATGGTTTATCCTGCCGTATTGTCTTGATGTCCGAGTCGGGTTTGAAATAGTATCTGAACGATGGTTCGGCATATACACTGAACGACGGTGTAAAGTGATATTGTATGCCTATTCCTCCTTCTGCTGACCATTGTAACGGTGCAGTAATATTGTTTTTGGTTTTACTCAATTGCGGTGAGTATTCCATTACCGACTGACTGCCGTAGACCGGAATATCCAGAGCTCCGCCTCCTTGTCCATACAAAGAGAACCCTTTATATGTGAATATGCGATAGTTGAGTTTCAATGGAATACCAATATAATGTATGTGTCGGATTGTTTTCTTATCCACCACTTTGCTTTGAGAGATGATGTCGGAACGCAGAAATGTATAACGCAGACCTGTTTCCACGCTCCAACGGTTAGAAAATGACTTATTGACAGATATACCAATCACCAACGGCATATAATGTCGTGTCCTCTCCGTGACTTCAATTTCACCATCCGGTCCTTCGACATCGGGTATAGCCGGATTGGGAATACGATAGCGATATAAGTCGTTTTGTTCCATACTGCCGGAGTATGCCAAAGATAGTGACCAATCAGGATTTTTCGAGTGCTTTGTGACAGGGTGCTCCTCTTGCTGTGCGATAAGTTCCTCTCGGTTTATAATTATCCCTATGGAATCATTGGCAATACTATTATTTTTTTTATCCGCGATGCTATCAGTCTGGATTGTCACTTCTGCGATATTCTGTTGCGGCTCAGGATGTCGGATTGCATTGTAAATAATTTTTGGACTTGGCGTGATACTATCAGTCATTGATTTTGTATCAACAGTTGAGTCTGAGACTCGGGGAGTTTCTATGTCTGTTTTTTTACTTATAATCGGTGATGACGATGATTCTTCCTTGTGATTGAACAGCCCATGCCAGACGAGTAATATAATCCCGACAATTGACAGCATGCCCATTTCCATACGATATTGCTTAATCAAGCGTCGCAACATTGCTTTTGCATGTGTGAGTTGCGAGGATGAAGAATGTGGCGCGATGCCAAGCAATGCAGCTATTTCTTTATGCGAAAGCCCGTCAAGAGACGCGAGCCGAAAGACTTTACCATAACCCTTCGGTAATTTGTCGATTATCTTGTCTAATTCTTCCCATGTCATTTCGCGTGTTTCATCCGCAGCCTCACAGGCATTATCAGCAATCACAGTGTCCTGTATGGGAACAGAAATATGGCTCGATTCATCTTTCAGATATTGGAGCGACAGGTTTTTCATTATGGATGTAAGCCAGGCATCTACTCTGTCTCCATTCTTTAGAGAGCCTATTGACGTGAAGGCAATCAAGAATCCATCATGTAATACATCTTGTTCTATATCAGTGTTATGAATATAATAAGACACTATTTTACGCATAGGCGTGAAATAAGTCTGATAGAGAATGCCAAAGGCTTCTCTATCCCCTGATTGGCACCGTTTAACAAGCTGTATTTTGTCCATTGATATAAATATACTGACAATAGATGAAAAAATAGACAAAAGACTGCATCAATTAGGGAGAAAAATTTTCCCGGACTCTGATAAAACAAATAGAGCCCAATTTCTTGTCGAATAGAAATCGGACTCTATTTGTTTTGGTTTTAATTCACTCATATCTTATCGCTTTTGATGGCGGGATGGTGGTGATTATAGCAGAAGGGAGCAACAACATAAATAATGACAGAACGATTATTGCCACGTTGAGTGCAAGGATTACAGACCATTGTATTTCGACCGGTACATGATCCAGATAATAGGCGTCAGGGTTGAGAGGTATGATGCCGGTAGCCCGTTGAATATACAACAGTCCCAATCCGACAATATTACCTATAATCAGTCCGCGGATGAGTATACGCACCGACATGATTATAAATATGGAGCGTATCTGACGGTTGGATGCTCCGAGTGCTTTCAGTACTCCTATCATGTTGACACGTCGAAGTATCAGTATAAACAGTGATGACACCAGTGTAAGCAATGTCAACAGAGACATAAGTGTAAGTATCACTTTGACATTAGTGTCAAGAAGAGCAAGCCAGTTGAAAAACAAAGCCGCTGTCTTGTGGATATTAAGCACAGTATAATGCCGCTGGGTTTTGCCGGTATATAATTGGTCAAGATAGGTGGATATGATTGTATGTTCCGCATTGTCAATTGCATCGTCATCCGGCAGTCCGTTTATCTCTATCATCGTCGCGCATGAATCAGGGACGTCGGCTACACGTTGTAGCATTGATAGAGAGCCGAATATCATATTTCGGTCATACTCGCTGAAGTGAGTGTCGTAAATGCCGGCGATTTTCAATCGGCGTATGCGATAGGCTCCGTCGCCGAGAAAATACGTGTCGATTTTTTGTCCCGGTTCGAGCGAAAGCGCGCGTGCGAGTGTACGTGAAACCACTATATGGTATTCCGTAGAATCGGCACTGTAATCAGGCACAGCCCCTTCCACAAGATTGGATTTAATAAATGACCAGTCATAATTCCTGTCAACACCCTTGATTACCGAACCTGAAAAGTTGTCGGGAGTCTTTAGAATTGCCGGCTGACGGCCAGTGAGTGTATATTTCACATTTGACGGAAGTATTTCCCGCAGTGGAGAGATGTCATCATAAGATAATAGGATAGTGGAGTCAGGGTCGGTGTCAGGGGTGAGTCCTATTGACAGTTGTGAGTCGAAACCTATTACTTTCTGACGTATCTCTGAGCGAAATCCGTTCATGACAGCTATGGATATCAGCATTACGGTTACTGACAATGCTATGCCCGCAATGGCGATAATCAGCCCGGTCGAACTGTCTCGGCGAGTTGATTTGAGCGGCAAATGGCGGGCTATGAAAAAGGATACCGACATGGATTTGTGATTGGATATTTTTGAAATATACGTTATACCTCATTCAGACCTCTGCGTTCCATCGAAGTACGTAGGTATTCGGTCGGGGTCAACCCTGTCACACTCTTGAACTGACGTGACAGATGGGCGGTACTTGAGTAGCCGGTCATGTCGGCAATCTCGCTTATGGTGTATTGTCCGTATCCGAGCAACTCTTTGACCCATTCGACACGCTGAGCCATCTGATACTTCTCGAGCGTGCGCCCTTCATGAGCCGAGAACACCCTGCTCATGGTGTCGTATGTCGCACCGATATGCCGTTCGAGACATGCCGAAAGGTTTAGCCGACACTCACCCGGCTGTCTTACATGTTCGATGACTGCACGCTTTATTTTCTCTACCAACAAGCTGTCGGCATCAAGTATACGTGTAAATCCTTCGTTTTCGAGCAATCGGTCAAGCATCATAGTTGCCGGTCCGTCAAGCTGCTGCTTAACCTCGGCTCTGCCGAGAGTAACGCTGACGGGGGTAAGTCCGGCCGAACGCAATACACGCTCGACAGCTTCAACACAGTGGTGGCATACCATGCCTTTGATGAGTATCTCCATATCTACTCAAACGTAATTTTTATAACAGATGTTGTGGCGTCATTAACTTTAAAATGACGGGACGCCCGCAAACCTATAACCCACATGAGCACTCCATCCCGAAAGAGTAACGGCACCGAATGTTTCTGACGTGAGCTATACTTTGCGTCGGTATACAAATCGCTCACCAACCGAGACCCTTTCATTCCAAAAGGAGCAAGTCTGTCACCTTGACGCCAGCTACGCATGCTCCATTTCGGATTACCCTCTAAAACCGACGAATCAAAATAGATGACATTTTTATTGCTCATGCCATTTCTGACCTCATCCCAAAAATCTGAAATCGACATCCGTGACATCGAGAACGGATGTTCTGATAAGTCAACTTTTCTCTCTTCATCAATCGTTTCGGACTGCCGAGACAGTTTGCCGCGCTCATAGATATAACGACCTTTGGGAGTGATGAACATTTGCCCGGAAGTTGTGTCGGAAGCCTCGTTTGTCACGCAGTCATAGAGATCATCAATCTGCGAATGTGTGAAGCCGAACGATGTCAAAGACTCATGAAGAATGGAGCGGGGGTGTGGCTCGCATCTTATAAGCCTCTCTATGTCGATGATCCCATCCGAATCATACAGACTGAACCGTGAGTCAGTCAACGCTTTATATAAGGAGAAGTTTTCTCTGAGTACACCGAGTGATCTGACAATCGATGACATTGCGCCTGGAAACTCCTGCTCAAGCATCGGAATAATCACATTGCGCAGACGATTACGTTTATATTCATTTTCACTATTGGTGCTATCAGTAACCCATCTGTAACCACGTCCGCTGACATAATCCTCAATTTCAGCTCTCGTACATTCGAGCAACGGCCGCACTATTCGTCCGTTTACCGGCAACATACCCTTCAGGCCGGCAATGCCGCTTCCACGCAGCAGATTAAGGAAAAGAGTCTCCACATTATCCTCACAGTGATGTCCGACAGCGATATATTCACCGATACCGGAGTCGATCAGTCCGTTCCACCAGTCATATCGAAGCGATCGGCAGGCCATTTCTACCGATTCGCCCGTTTCAGCTCGGCGGGTCGTGACATCGAAATCAATGGTTGCAAGTTCCACACCAAGCATTCTGCATATGCTTTCGCAATGCTCTTGGTCACGGTTACTTTCCGCACCTCGCAGATGAAAATTGCAATGTGCGGCGAGAATGTGACAACCGGCTTCCTTAAGGGCAAGCAACAGTGCCATAGAGTCGACACCCCCACTCAACCCCACGATTATGCGTGGTGACTGAGGGAGGTGCCGATGTATAAACTCCTTTACTTTTTTTGAGAGCATATAGAGTCAGGGGGGTTATTTAGCGGGATTCTCGACAGTCTTGCCGTTCATCACCACATTTTCGAGGCGGACATCGGGATAAATGCATTCAAATCCGGGATTGGAAGCCTCGACCTTGATGTTGCGCATTACGAAGTTGTTCACGGTGTCATCCGCATTTCCGGCAATAGTTCCGAGTGACTTGACCTTGACATCAACATTTTCTATCAGAATGTTGCGTACGATTCCGTAAGGCTTCTCATTGGAACCTTCGAGGGTGAAGAACTGTTTCCAGGGCTTCATGTCAATGACTGTGCCGCTTGAACCGGTGATGTTTTTTACCGTCACATTCTCATATATCTGATAGGTATCGGGACGCATCTTGAGACGAAGGATAGCTGTGCCGGTATTAACATGACAGTCGCGAATCTCGATGTTGCGGGCGTGGATACACTCGCTGCCGAGAGTGAGGGTGCCGTGCAGGTTGGGGCCGAATGTACAACGCTCCACAAGGATGTTTTCAACTATTCCGTTCTCTACCGAGCGGTTGGCATACACGCCCTTGCCGCCTTTGATACAAACACCGTCATCGTCACAGTTGAGATAGCAGTCGCGTACAATTACATTGGAGCAGACATCAAGGTCGATGGCGTCGCTTGACGGAGCGCGTACCGGTTCGCGGGGTGCTGTTATACGACAGTTCTCGATAATTACATTGTTGCACTGATAGAGATGTGTGGTCCAGAATGGAGAGTTGCAGAGGGTCGGGCCGCTAAGTTTCACGCTGTCACATCCCCACAGGAATACAAGTCGCGGACGATGCACTTCAAGATTGGTGCATGATTTTTTGATTTTGGCACGCTCGGCACGTAATGCCCAGAACTGTTTCCAGTATTTCAGTCCGTTACCGTTAATCATGCCGGGGCCTGTAATTTGAAAGCCATCTACGTGATAAGCGTTGATCAGAGCTGCGTAATAATATATGCTGCGGCCCTCCATGCGTGAGGGGAGGAGGGGGAAGTTTTCAATATCATCCGAGCCTTTGATGCAACCGCCTTCCTTGAGATGAAGAGTGGTGCCGGGCTTGAAGAACAAAGCACCTGTCAGGAAGGTGCCTTTTGGCACTACTATACGACCACCGCCATCGGCTTCAGCCTGATCGATGACTTTCTGTATGGCTGTAGTCTGGATTTTGGTACTGTCATTCTTGACACCGTGAGAGGTTATTATATAATCCTTGGCTGAAAGCTGCTGTGAGAAGGCTGCAACCACAGCAAGCGAAATAGTTGCTAATATTTTGTTCATTGATGATTTTCAATTATTTGAGATTATAGACTTCAGGACGAATATACTTGCGCAATTCAGGCATTTTTTCAGCAAGAGCTTGTACCGCGAGACGCGATACGACAAGGCCGCCATGCACATTGAGGTGAGTGTTGTCAATCTTGCCTTTGGGGCAGAATTCGTAGGTATTGGCCGGAATCCACATGAACAGTTCGCGCGAAGCGGTAGTGCCAAGTTCCTGTACGAGTTTGCGAGTGAGTTTGTTCATGTCGATAAATGTCACGCCGGTCTCTTTGGCCACATTACGGGGCGAGTCAAGATAGGCTCCGTGGGTGTCGACAAGAATCACACCTTCCTTGGGATATTTGCCTTTCCACTCGGGCTGCTTGTCATCGGTCTCGGAGGCAATATCAAGCATTGCTGTCGGCGGGAAGTTGCGGCGGGCTATCGCATTCATAAGTATTGGAGTCGCCCCCTTGCTTTTGGCGTCATTGACAAAACGACGGAGATTTTCGTCAAAAGTTCCTCCGGGCACGGTGTATCGGTCGGGACTCTTGATTTTCTCGTCATTGTGGCCAAACTGTATGATTACATAATCGCCGGGACGCATAAGCGACATTACCTTATCCCAGCGGCCTTCATCAATAAAACTTTTAGATGAACGACCGTTGACGGCATGATTGTCGACCTTGACAGCCCCCTGAAGATATACGGGGAGCATCTGTCCCCAGCCTCGCTCCTGATTTTCCTTGTCAAGAGGTTTGTTGGCCATGGTCGAATCTCCGATCATGAATACAGTAACTGTGTCAGTTGGTTCGGTCGCTGCCTGTGCCATAAACGGCAGTGCAGCTGAAAGAAAAAGTGTGCTTAAAATTTTCATGGTTATTAATTGTGGTTTACTTATTTCCCTTTTTTATTTTTTCGTGTTTTGCTTACTGTAACCTTCACAGGATTATCAAGATGTTTACGCCACACGGCAAGGTGATCAAACCAGGATTTTGCATCACGAGGCGAACACTCGTCGCGCAGGGCTGCCGCTGTGATATGATATTTTATTTTGCCGTTGCGGTCAGGCGATACAAGTGTCAGATAATTCACATCATCTTCCAGGGTTTTGACCAGATAGGGTGCGCTGACCGAGATGCCGAGTCCGAGAGTATCGGTCAGTTGCGGCATCCCTTTGTCGGGAAGATTATTACCCCAACTACCGGCAAGACCGTTAGTGCGGATAAAGCCCTCGTTGTCATTCATGATTTTTTGTACACCGGTGGCAAATACAGCTCCATTAGGAGCCCCCTTCAATGTCACTTCCACCTCATAGTCGCGATGACCTTTATATATGGTATAGCGTTGTGTCATGTCGATAGGATGTCCGTTGTAGTTCCATCCGCGGTCTGAGACTTCGATTACCGAACGCAATGGGCCGGTGGTGACGACACGCTGTCCACGGGTGGTTACTGAATCAATGGTAGTCGGCGTTCCGTTCTGCCAACCGCGAAACGACCCCATTGCAACGGAAGTACCGACCCAAAGAATGTCGCGACCATATCCTTTGCCAAGCTGGTCGGCTGTTGTGTAGAAGCCTGTTGTCTCAAGTTCAAGCTGAGGGCGGTTTTTGGCATACAGGTCTACACTCTGGCGGTTGTCCATGTACACGCGTATGGCGTTATATAATCCTTCGAGCACCGCACCATGTCCATAGATGCTGTTGTACATCTGGCGGTTGTCGACGTCTCCTGGATAAGTAATCGCCAAGATTTTCGGATATTTTTTGTTCTTATCGTTAAGCTTGAGATAAGCATAAGTCCCGGCTTCGAATGTGGCTGTGGTGTCGGGAACTGTCGACAAGTTGAGCGTAAGAGTGCGGGTCTCACCAGGCTTCATGTCAAGCATGACGACAATTTCATCGGCGACGCCGTCACCATTCATGTCGTCAAGCTGATAAGGCATATCGTTTATTCCGGCTACTTTTACCGAACGGACCTCTCCGGCCGATGTCGGGATGGGTACTACCACGGGGACGTCACTGCGCTGCTCGGGTAGGGGATTGCTGATCGTCACGTAGAGTGACGACAGCAGTGCTGTGATGAGTGATAATGTCATTGAGTTAATCATGGGAAAAGGTACAAAACACCACACTCCGGGCTATGCACGAGGAGATGATAGATATTTTGTACCTTATTAGAATAATAGCAGGCGTTGCACTCGAAGATTACTGTCCGAGATAAGCCTTTAGCAAGTGGCTCTTTTGTCCCTTCAGGCGACGGATGGCCTTCTCCTTGATCTGGCGCACACGCTCGCGGGTGAGATCAAATTTCGCACCGATCTCCTCAAGAGTCATTTCCTGGCATCCTATGCCGAAAAACATTTTGAGGATTTCACGCTCCCTGTCATGGAGCTGCTTGAGAGCACGGTCTACCTCCTTGGCGAGCGACTCCTGGGTAAGTGTGGCGTCTGCCATGGGAGAGTCGTCGTTGGTGAGCACATCAAGGAGGCTGTTGTCTTCACCCTCGACAAAGGGTGCGTCCACCGAGATATGACGGCCGGAGACCTTCAGAGTGTCGGCTATCTTGTCGACAGGCACATCAAGACGTTCAGCCAGCTCCTCGGGGGAGGGGCGACGCTCGTTTTCCTGCTCGAATTTCGATAGAGCCTTGCTGATTTTGTTGAGTGAGCCCACCTGGTTGAGAGGCAGACGCACGATACGGCTCTGCTCAGCGAGAGCCTGCAGTATTGACTGGCGAATCCACCATACTGCATAAGAAATAAATTTAAAACCGCGGGTCTCGTCAAACTTTTGTGCCGCTTTAATCAAGCCGAGATTGCCTTCGTTGATAAGGTCAGGCAGGCTGAGTCCCTGGTTCTGGTACTGCTTTGCCACGGATACAACGAAGCGAAGATTGGCACGTACGAGCTTGTCGAGTGCTCGCTGGTCACCCTGATGAATACGCTGTGCAAGCTCTACCTCTTCCTCTACGGATATTAGCTCTTCACGGCCTATCTCCTGGAGAAATTTGTCGAGCGACGCGCTTTCACGGTTGGTGATTGATTTGGTTATTTTTAATTGTCTCATGTCTTACTTAACGCACAATTAACGTGCAAAGTTAATCAATTATTGTGTAATTTGCCCTATTTTAGTATTTAAAATTTAATAAAACTGAAAAATCGGGCAATAGTGCGGCTTTTATGGTGAAAATTACACACTTTTTTAGTAACTTTGTGTCGCGGAAATTTACACCCGCACCGAAAATAATCGACCATAACCATTTTCAATGGAGTCAAAGAAAGTTCTATTCATCTCACAGGAGGTATACCCTTATGTGCCCGAAACCCCGATGTCCAAGCTGGGATGCGAGATACCGCAGTCCGTTCACGGCCGGGAATTTGAAGTGAGGATATTCACCCCTAAGTACGGGTGCATCAACGAGCGGCGTAATCAGCTTCATGAAGTGATACGCCTGTCAGGCCTTAATCTCATGATTGACGATAATGACCACCCTTTAATTATTAAGGTGGCTACGCTTCTGCCCTCGCGTATGCAGGTCTACTTTATCGACAATGACGACTATTTTCACGCTCTGCCCGACAAGGGACTGGAGACTGAAGTCATCCCCGAGGATAACGACGAACGTCTTATGTTCTTCACCTCCGGCGTGATTGAGACTGTAAAAAAACTCCGTTGGCAGCCGGCTATAATACATTGTAGCGGCTGGGTGTCGGCATTGGCTCCAATGTATCTCAAGGCGAAGTACAGCGACGACCCCACATTCAGGTCTTCCAAAATCGTATTTGCTCTTCAGCCCGAACGCTTCGACGGCACTCTTGACGGCCGCTTTGCCGAAAAACTCAGCATGAACGAGTTTACAGCCGACGACATCGCAGCTATCTCAAGCAAACCGGTTGACTATGTGGCCCTTAACAAGCTCGCTATAGATTATGCCGATGCCATAATGCAGGTGACCGATGATATTGATCCCGAAATCCTTGATTATGCTGTAAAATCAGGCAAGCCTTTCCTTTCATACACCCCTCAGGAAGAACGCAAGGAGGCCCAGCTCGAATTTTATCGTGACCTTCTGGATTCTGAGGAGGACGATTAAGCCCCTATACTATCAGAGACATCAACATGAAACATATTTTACCATTCATAGCTCTCGGTATGACCGCAATGGCCATGCAGTCGTGTGAAGACTCCGTTTCACAGGCAGGCAGCTCTCTCGTCGAGGACGAAGTGGAAATCATCGAGGATTCCTCTTTTGCTGTCAAGGGAGTGTCCGATCCAAACAATGCTGTGCGCTCCCGTACAGTATTGCAGTTGCTCGGCCGACTCTCCGCAGAGGGCTATGGCGACTTCTCGTCAGACATCGTGTGTCAATACATGCCGGCGGCAAACATCGACACCACCAATACAAAGGCATCTTATGTCGACTCGGTAAAACTCCTGCTCACTATGTATAAAGGAGGGTTTGCCGGTGACTCCGTGGTGCCAATGGGCGTATCGGTACATAGGCTCACGAAGCAGCTTCCGACTGACATGTACAGCAATTTCGATCCTACGGGCTATTACGATGTCACCCCCATGGCATCGGCCGCGTATTCAGCTCTTCTTGACGGTTCGCCCTATGCCGGCACCGACTCTGAAGGTAGCCAGTATAAACACATTGCTGTTGACCTTCCGCGACAGTTTGGAGTTGATTTGTTCAATCTCTATCTCGACTCCCCCGAGACACTTTCTTCGCCGCAAGCGTTTGCAAAATGGTTTCCCGGATTATACATAACCACATCGTTTGGATCGGGCCGTGTCGTTCGCATAAGCAGCAACTCCATTCAGGTGTATTATCATTCGGTATATCATATTGATGATACTGAAAATCCCCGAGACACCACCATCAGTTATGTGGGCTCATATCTTGGCGTTACCCCTGAGGTGTACACCAACAATAATATGACCTACAAGATGAGTCCGAAACTCAAAGCCCTTGCTGATGAAGGAGAGTCAATTCTCGTTGGGCCGCTTGGATATGATGTGGAGTTCAAATTTCCCGCTCGCGAAATACTCAAACGCTATAAAGAACAAGCAGGCGAACTTGCCATTGTCAATTCTTTGTCATTTTCCATCCCTGCCACTGCCATTGAAAATGACTACGACATAGCTCCGCCGCCATACATTCTGATGGTCAAGAAATCCGAGAAAGAGAAATTTTTCTCCGCGCTTAATGTCAACGACAACCTTTCGTCGTTCTACGCGTCGTACAACTCAACAACCGGCACATACAACTTCTCGTCGATGCTCAACTACATCAACGATATTATCAAGAAAGGCGAAGTGACAGCCGAGGATGAGGAGTTTGTGATATGCCCGGTTAATATCTCCTATTATCCGTCATCTTCATCGTCGAGCTACTATTCCTATTATTACTATGGATACTCGACAACCACCAATACCATCAGCTCCATCTCGCCTTATGTAACGGAGCCGGTAATGGTAAAACTCGATTTTGACAATGCGGAAATAGATTTTACATTTACCAGGCAGACATTGTAAGAGGAGTCTCATCATCCGAATAGACAAAAAAAACAAGCTACCACATAAAAATATATGGCAAAACGGTGTCAAAATTAAGAAATTATTCTTAACTTTGCACCGCAAAAGCCATTAAGCCGCAATAGCTCAGTCGGTAGAGCATTTCATTCGTAACGAAAAGGTCGTGGGTTCGAGTCCCACTCGCGGCTCAAATAACATAGATTGAAAATCAGTTGATTACATCAATTGGTTTTCAATCTATGTTATATAATATAACCAAAACTCTTGCCATAATAAAAGTTTTTGCCCATTTTGCGATAAAATCCGTGCGTGGTTATCTTTATAATAAGCCAAATGCAGTACCTAACGCCGTAAAATTTATAATCTTCTGTCCGAATTCGGTGGTAATACCCACAGTTTCCCTCATGACCTTGCGCAGGCTTCCGCTTCGACAGTCAACCTTTTCAGGCTGTCGGCTCCGTCTGCGATTTTGAAGGATATGGATATGGTGCTGTTTGAAGCCATAATATTTTGAGGTATTAAATAATATTTGTAAATTGCGACTTAAATAATTAAAGTACTTTAGGGTCAAGCCGAAATGGCGGTGCATATGTTAAATTTGGCAGTTAGAAGTGTTAAATTTTTAGGCGTAGAGTTTGACCAGTCGGAATATGAAGAAGTCTCGGTCCCGAACCCCGCGCATTTGTGAGCGAAATATTTTGACTTTAG
>NZ_CAJTCF010000033.1:0-42089 GCF_910574735.1 Duncaniella muricolitica
CCGATTTTCGCTGTTTTTTTAGTGTATGCCCGGTTTTCAACTTCCTGAGAATCGAATATACGAACTAATCTCGAAAAATTCCAGATTATTCTAAAATATTCAATTCTCAGAGGCTTTAATCAGAGGAGTTCTGCAACACCCTCTGCGCAATCATTCATTCATTCCGTATGCATCTCGAGCCTTCCAGGCTCGGATGCATACGGCTACCAATCTCCCGATGTCCCTGTCGGGACATCCTGCCGACATCGGCTACATTGTTTTTAAATTATAACTCCCCCTGATTTTTTAAACCCACAAGAGTCCGTTTTAACTGTTTTAACCACAAGAAAACCTACTTCTGAAACAGCTTGTTCATAGCAAGGCGGAAGTCGGCGAGCATAGCAGAGGCGGGGGTAAGGATAGGGCGGAAAGGAGGAAGCGACTCGGGCGCGAACACGTTGAGCTTACGGTGGTGACACTTCAGATCAAGCCTGTCGGAGAGCACCAGCGGCTCACCGTCAAGATGAGCCGCGCCCTCGCGAGTACGCTCGATAGTAAGCGACGATGTGCGGAAAGTGTGAATCAGCATATTGTGCTCAATCATACCTATGAGCATGTCAAATCCCACAAGGGCAGTCGAAAGCGTATTGCCGGCATGGATTATGGTCACGTCGAGCAGACCGTCGTCGATGGTCGCGCTCGGAGCTATATAGGCATTGTTGCCATACTGCGAAGCATTGCACACAGCCACCAGAAACGCCTTTTCAGTGATGGTGCGGCCATTGGCTGTGATGGTGTAAAGCTCCGGTTCATAATGTGCATAAGTCTGAAACGTACTCTGGAGATAAGTCAGCATGCCGCGACGCTTCTTCTCGGCGAAAGCCGCACTCACAGCCGCATCAAATCCCACGCCGAATGTGCAGAAAAACTTCATGCCGTTGACCGTGGCATAGTCTATCGGATGAGGCTGATGGTCGTGTATCACCTTCACCCCCTCGCGCACGTCGATAGGTATGCCGAGATGCCTGGCCAGACCGTTGCCCGACCCACACGGTATGATGCCGAGAGCAGTCCGCGAGCCACACAGCGCGGCAGCCGTCTCATTGACCGTACCGTCACCTCCGGCAGCCAGCACGGCGTCATAGCCCATGTCGACCGCTTCGGCCGCCAGGCGCGTGGCGTCGCCGTGACATTGCGTATAGGTGGTCTCAAGTTCCCAGCCCAGAGGCGAGAGAGCGTCGGCCACATAGCGGTCAAGGCCCTGCTTGCTGCCTGTACCTGAAATCGGATTTATGATGAGACGTGCTTTCATTGTGTCGTAATAAGAAGCGGCGGAGTTACCACATCACCGCACGGCAAGATTATCAGATAGTGACCCTGCGTGTCAGGGAGCCGACTTTGAGTATATACACCCCGCGGGTGGTCATGCGCAACCGGTGGGTGCCGCCCGACAGCGATTCCTGACTGATAAGCTGGCCGAGTATCGTAAACACCTTGACAGTCACCGGACGCGAACTGCCTATATACACGTAGCCCTCCTTGACAGCCATCTCCACCGAAGCGTCGTCGTCCGACTTCTGGTCGGAGATGACCTCCATCTCTACGGGCGTGTCGACACTCTCCCAGCGCGGTGCCGCGCTCGAAGCCGTCATAGCCCACAGGACTACAGCAAGTATGGCAAACAACTGTCTCATTTCTGTCAGCCGGGTTGAAGGATCATAAGGTTACGAGATTATAAGGTTATATGGGCGAACGCCATTTTTATCAGTAATCACGATGATGACTTCCACTCCGAAACTTAACCCATAACTCTAAACTCTTTTAAACTCAAAAATATCGCTAAATTCACAGGGCATAACCGTAAGACTCGCTCACCGTTATGCCCTGCAAATTTAGCGATATTTTTTGCTATTTCAAAACCTTATCACCATCTCGGCACATATTTTATCGCCTTCACTCAGCCATCAACCGGCCTGTGACCGACTCTCCATCCTTATAGATAACAGTATAGATATAGTGGCCGTGACCGAAACGCGCGCCTGAAAGCTGATAGCAGCTTTCGCCGGCGGGAATCTTCCTGCGAAGCACCTGGCGACCGTTTATGTCGGTCACCGAGAAGAATGTAGCACCGTCGGCCGGTTTTGACAACTCGACATTAAACATCTGACCGGATGGAAGAGGATTGGGATAGGCCCTGGACAAAGTGGCCACCTTCATCGACTCTATGCCCGACTGCCCTGTACCAGTAAACGTATAGAGCTGAAACGTCTCATTCTCATCTTCATCTGATGGGATATACAGATAAGGTGTCCCCATAAAAAATCCATCAAGGAAGATATTCGCATCAGCTCCCATTTGCATTTCGGGAAGTTCACCCAAGATGTTGCCGTCTTCATCCACGACTTTCAGCCTGTCAGTCCTATCTGAATATGAGCCTTTGGAATAGCAGAGCAACACACACCACTTATCGTTTTTCGCAAAGAAATTTCGCGACACCACCACACTCTGCAAGTCAGCCGACTCAATCCATAGTTTGTAGAGCGAAATATCATCTGATCCGTCATCCTTATGTTCCGTCAGAACGTCATGAAGAGTGAACTGTTTTTCAACAGTAAATTTCTCTCCGAAAATAACCACCTCGACATCCTTGCCCGACTCATATGCGATAGCCGGCTGCATCACTGCTACATCCTCCTCATCCACCGTCATCGCCATATTCGGACAAGGGACGGGATAACTGACCGGAAGGACCGAGGTAGCGGTCAACTCGGCCCGGGCGACATTTACAGCCATGCAGGAGAGAACGGAAAATAATAAAACCAGTTTTTTCATAATTATTCACTATGTCGCATCCATTCCCGAATTGACCTGATAAAATATTAATAAAAAAAGCGTGGAATGATGTCCGAGTTTATCTTACAAGAGGCATCGCCAAACGCCTTACAACGGATAAACAGTCCACTCCCACGCCATATCGAATATCGAAGCCCCTTGTCGGGGAGTGGATATACGACAAGCATGAGCGTTCGTTGACTGCTTTTATCTTCGTTGTATTGAAATTGGCGATTTCCTTGTAAAAGACAAAGCACGAAACGCTTATAACAAAATGTCTGCGCATCTCTATACGCACCACAAAAGTAACCTATTTTGTCAACTTATCCAAATAACCTCATCCCAAAATCCCGACGCACACAGAAGTGTAAGAAAAGAGACATAAGAAACATAAGTTTCTAATCCTTATGTTTCTTATGTCCCTATATATCTTTTTAGCGACTGCTCAGGCCATTTCTAAAACTTTATCACCATCTCGGCGCAGATTTTATCGCCTTCGCCCGGGGCCACCACCGCACCGCTATGGTAGAAATACTTCTCGTAATCAAGCCTTATGTCACAGTGAAGAGCCTTGTAGGCATATGTCAGCGTAGCTCCCGCAGTCACACGGTTGCGGGCCCCATCGGTGGTCGTCAGCACTCCGGCGTCATTGCGCGAGGCGTTGCTGTGAGGAGTCATGCCGTCCCAGCGGGCCTGAAACGACGCGCGGTTAAACACTCCGGCCTTGACCGGCAGGGCATAGTCGGCCCATATCACCCACCCCTGCGCGGCACGATGGGCCGAATGGGTGTAATGTTTGTGCATATACTCTCCCTCCAGTGTCCAGCGGCCCGGAGTCCACGTCACCGACGCGCCCCACAGATTGGTGCGCACCGAGTCGGGCTCTATCGACTGGATGCCTGTGGCCAGCTTTACGTTGCCGACCGTATAGGCGGCTTTGGCCGCATAGCTCAGTTCCTTGACCCACATGTCATGGTCGGCTATCGAGGTGGGATTGAAGGCTCCGCCCTCCAGCTCCAGCTTCTGAGAGGCTGCGAGCGGAAGTGTGTATGACAGCTTGGCTCCGACAGCGCGCACGTTACACATCTGCTTGCCTATAAACGAGCGGTTGGAGAATATATAATTGGACGGCGCGCGGAAACAGTCGGTGCCGAACGGCATGCGGAACTGTCCGGCCTGAAACGCCAGCCCCCTGACAATGCCGATGCGTCCCCACGCGTCGAGTATCTTCATCTTGCCGCGGTCACACAGGTCGGTCTGCGCGAAATAGTCGATGGTCGGGGCTATCTTTCCGGCCAGCGACACACGGGCGTTTCTCACCTGAAAGCGCGACCCGTCGCCGTCAAGATCCATCTCATAACGGGTGCGCAGCGCGCCGTGAATCTCCGGCACATAACTGAAATCCTTATCCTTTCCCTCCTCATTGAGCGCGGCCCGACAGTAGGCCGGCATCATAGCTGCTAAAATCAGCAGCCCCGAGAGCACTCGCTTCGGGGCCATGACTGTGTATATACCTTTCATGATTGAAAATTGATGATTAGTCTCTTGTCTCGGCGGCTTACCATAAAACCGTAACGCACGACCGCTCCCGCACTCACACCGCAAGCACGATATTATTCTCGGCAGCCATGCGGCGCATATTGATTATGGCATAGCGCATGCGGCCGAGAGCCGTATTGATGCTCACGCGCGTGGCGTCGGCAATCTCCTTGAACGACATGTTTCTATAGTAACGCATCACCAGCACCTCGCGCTGCGGGTCGGGCAGAGCCATCACCAGGCGGCGCAGGTCTTCGTCAATCTGCACGCTCACCATCTCGTCCTCGACGGTGCCGTCGCAGAGGTCGCGGCGGTTGAGCAGGTCACACCCTTCGTCGTCGGTCGAAAAAGTGTTTTCCACCTTCTCCTGACGGAAATAGTCGATGATAAGGTTGTGGGCTATGCGGGTGAGCCAGCCTGAAAACTTGCCGTGCTCGGCATAGCGTCCCTGCCTGATGGTCATGATGGCCTTGACAAACGTCTCCTGGAAGATGTCGTCGGCAAGGTCCTTATTCTTTACGATATGAAGGATGTAGGTGTAGACCCTGTTTTTGTGACGTTCGAGCAGTATGTCAAACGCCTCGTTACTATCATTGGCATAAGCGGCGACCAATTCACGGTCGGAAAGCTTAGTCAGATCCTGCATTGTAGTTCTCGATTTTATGGTTAGAGTAGCAGTACAATCTATAGGCCGCGGTTTTTAAAAATAAAATAATGTTAAAAGTGTGTCTTTTTTGGAGACCGCATACAATAAAACGCAGTCTTATCCATGCAAAAGTACCAAAAAATCCAATCTCTCACAACAATCTTAGCATAATTTAACCACCAAATACGTTTTATATAATAATATAATTGAATAATTATTCGTTACTTTGCATTACTGTTGATAAACGCGTGCAACATGATCCTCATCACAGCCGGCCCATGGCGAATTTTTCTCCATGATCGAATATCTGAGTGCCAATCATCTTCTATAACCCAATTATGAAACCCTTACAAGTAATCGCAACTGCCATGCTCACATGCTCACTGGCGGGATGCCACTCCTCCGGGAAAATCAACTATCCGGCCGCTCCGCAGGACGGCACAGTCGACACTATCTTCGGGATGGAAGTTCGTGACATTTACCGTCCGCTCGAAAACGACACCGCCCCCGCGACTCTCGCCTGGGTCGAGGCTGAAAACAAGGTCACCGAGCAGTATCTCTCGCAGATACCTTTCCGCAAGGCCATAGCCGAGCGGCTCACCCACCTCAACAACTATGTGAAGCGCGGACTCCCGACCCGACAGAACGACGGTAAGTATTACTACTCGGAGAATGACGGTCTCAAAAACCAGTATGTAATCTACCGCACCGACAATCTTGCCTCGGGCGAACGTGAGGTGTTTCTCGACCCCAACACCCTCAGCGACGACGGCACCGTGGCCCTCGGAGGCATGACTCAGTCAAAGGATGGCAAATATACAGCCTATACCATCAACCGCAGCGGCAGTGACTGGGTGGAGATATACGTGATGGACACTGCAACCAAAGAACTGCTCCCCGACCACATAGAGTGGGCCAAGTTCACAAGTGCCGAATGGGACGGCGACGGCTTCTATTACAGCGCGTATCCGCGCCCCGAGGCCGGCAAGGAGTTCTCCAACGCCAACGAGAACCATCAGGTCTACTATCACAAGCTCGGCACCCCGCAGAGCGATGACACTCTCGTATTCTCCGACCCCGCCAATCCGCTCCACTTCCACAGCGCGGGCGTGGCCGACACCGACCCGGCGATGTTTGTCTACATTTCGGGCCAGGGCGTGGGCAACGCTGTCAAGATGCGCCGCGGAGGCTCGTGGGTCACTGTGTCGCCCGACCAGGAGTATGACTGCGACATCATCGACGTAATCAACGGCAAGATATATATCCTCACCACCTTCGGCGCGGCCAACAAGCGTGTCATGGTGGCCGACGTGGCCAACCCCTCGCGCGAGAACTGGCGCGAACTCATCCCCGAGTCTGACCGCGTACTCAAGTATGTGCGCCTCTCGGGCAAGGACATGTATGTGGCCTATCAGAAGGACGCCTCCGACCATGTGGCCGTCTACTCGCTCGACGGCAAGGAGCAGTCCGACATCAAGCTGCCCGGCGTAGGCTCGCTCGCCCTCTCGGCATCGCGCACACATCCTGAAGACGTGTATTACAGCCTCAGCTCCTTTGCATCGCCCGCGACCATATATGCCTATGACAACAAGACCGGCGAGAGCACCCAGGTGTTCCGCCCCGAGCTCGAGGGTGTCAACCTCGACGAGTATGTCACCGAGCAGGTGTTCTATCCCTCGGCCGACGGCACAAAGATACCGATGTTCCTGACCTACAAGAAAGGCACCGAGCGCGACGGCAAGAATCCCGTCTATCTCTACGGCTACGGAGGCTTCAACAGCGCGCTGCCCCCCTCGTTCTCGCCCAACCGCCTCTTCATGCTCGAGAACGGCGTGATATATGCCCAGACCAACCTGCGCGGCGGCTCGGAGTATGGCGAGCCCTGGCACGAGGCCGGCACCAAGATGAAGAAGCAAAACGTGTTTGACGACTTTATCGGCGCGGCCGAGTATCTCATCCGCGAGGGTTGGACCTCACCCGACTGGATCACCATCGAGGGTGCCAGCAACGGAGGTCTGCTCGTCGGCGCGACCGTCAACCAGCGTCCCGATCTCTTCAAGGTAGCCTTCCCGCGTGTGGGTGTGATGGACATGATGCGCTATCACCTCTTCACCATCGGATGGAACTGGGCCTCGGACTACGGCACATCGGCCGACTCGCCCGAAATGGCTAAATATCTGCTCGACTACTCGCCCCTCCACAACGTGCGCAATGACGGCACCCCCTATCCCGCCATCATGGTCACCACCGCCGACCATGACGACCGTGTGGTGCCCGCCCACTCGTTCAAGTATGCCGCAGCCCTCCAGGCCGCCGACACGGGCGACGCCCCCAAGCTCATACGCATCGACTCCAAGGCCGGACACGGTGCGGGCAAGCCCACAGCCAAGGTCATCGAGGAGTATGCCGACATTTATTCGTTCATGTTCCACAACCTCGGCCTGACGCCCAAGGAATAACGCTCTTTATTTGAATGTCGGATGAGGCTGCGTCTTGACCGGCGGCGCAGTCCTCATCCGGCTTCAGAATATAATATTGATGAAATTTCACACCTCTCATTTCCCTTCACGCTTACTCTTACTTCTGCCCCTGACTCTGCTTGTGCAGAGCTGCTTTTTCACAGGGGTGGAGTCCACTCCGCGCATCACAGGCAAGGATGTCAGGCGCGAAGTCGCGCCCGTCACCCCCGAGGACACCTATCTCGCCGACGTGACCGACTCTCCGCTGTCGGCATGGGAGCGGGGCAAGGAGTTTATGGTCACCGACCCGCGCATCTCGCGCATATTCGGGGCCACAGCTCCCTCTCAGCCGCTCACAGGCAAAATCATCCGCTATGACTCGGCCTCCGAGACCACCGGCATCACCGGCAGTCCAGTCACCGACATCACCTTCATCTCTCCCGGGGACGACCGACTCGTCTATCGCATTAACCGTCCTCTCCAACGCCTCATGTCCGAGACCTCGACCGAAATCCCGTTCACAATCCAGATGTCGGTCATCGCCGGGGCCGCTGACAGGCTCATCGGCAAAAAATTCTACATACTCACCTCATCATGGCGCGACGACACCGACAATCCCGTCGGCGGCGGCCGCAAATTTATCCCCGTGACTGTCGACTCCGTAGCCGCGGGCAACTCTCTGTTTCCTGTCAAAGTAGCCTTTACCGACCCCGAAGGACGCTCGGCAAGAATCTTCATCCACCCCGGAGCCAAGGGTGACGCCCCGCGCACATTCTCGCGGGTATTCTCATTCACCGACCCAAGGATACAATATCCCCACATCACGCCCGAACACTGGCAGCTCATTATCGACGGCCGCGTCACCGAAGGCATGACCCTCGAGGAGTGCCGTCTGTCACTCGGCACTCCTAAGGAAATCGAGCGAGGTGCCACCAACAGCTTCTACCGCGAGGCATGGCTGTATGAAAACGGCGTCTACCTCCTCTTTGAAGACGGGCTTCTCAAACGTTTCCGTCACTGACCGAAGCCACCTCTCGCTCCGGCCCTCAACTTTACCCCTCTCACGCTTGTTAACTATATACACTCCCATCACAGCTATTTATTTATGAAACATATATCTGTCAAAATCATAAACGACTCACCCTACGCCCTCCCCGCCTACGAGACCCACTCGGCCGCAGGCATGGATGTGCGCGCCAACATCTCCGAACCCCTCACCCTCGGCCCGCTCGAGCGTCGCCTCATACCCACAGGGCTGCGCATACAGCTCCCCCAAGGCTACGAATGTCAGATACGCCCCCGCTCCGGACTGGCTCTGAAACACGGCATATCGCTCGTCAACACCCCCGGCACTGTCGACGCCGACTATCGCGGAGAGATAGGCATCATAGTCATCAACCTATCCAACGACCCCTACACCATCACCCCCGGTGAACGCATCGCCCAGATGGTGATAAAAGAATATGTACGTGTCGACTGGGAGCCCGTGACACGCATCGACGAGACCGAGCGCGGCGACGGAGGCTTCGGCCACACGGGCACTGAATAAGCGTTAAAGTCCCCGCCCAATTAGCCCCATTGGCCCCATTAGGCCCATCACCCCCATCAGCCCGGTCAAGCCTGCAATCTTCTAATTATCCACTATCGTGAAGCGTTTACCACTGATATTACTCCCCCTGCTACTGCTCGCCGCAGCCTTCAGTGCCACAGGACGGGCACGCAAGCCCGCCACGCAATCGGGCGACAGCGACAAAGCCGACTATATGTATCTCGAAGCCCTGCGCGCCAAGTCGCAGGGCAACTATGACGCAGCCTACGCCCTGCTCTCAAGAGCCGCCGAGCTCAACCCCTCCGACAAAGAGACAGGCCTCGAGCTCTCCAATTTCATACTGCTGCTCGCCTCCGACCCCTCCGACACCACAAGTCTGGCCGAAGGCATAGCCCGACTGCGCGACTATTGGGACGCCAACCCCTCCGACTATTACACAGGAGTCAAATATGGCCTCCTGGCACAGCAAATGCTCGACCGCGGTGAAGCCATCAGAGTCTGGGACACTCTTCACGACATCTATCCCGACAAGGTCGAGATAGCCTTTCAGCTCGCCGACGCCCTCTCCCGCGGGGGCGACAACGCCGACCGCTCACGAGCCATAGCCATCTATGACTCCATCGAGGCGGTCGAAGGCCCGAGCCTCGCCCTGTCGAGCAACAAGATACAGCTCTATTTCAACGAAAACGACACCGCGGCCGTGCTCTCCGAGGCCGACCGTCTGCGACAGGCCTCGCCCGGCAACGCCGAGTTTCAGGTCTTCTCGGGCAAAGTCTACTCCATGTTCGGACGGGGCGACGAGGCTCTCCGCTTCTTCGACCGCGCCTGCGAGCTCGACCCATCCAGCGGCCTCGCCTACTACTCCAAGGCCGAATACTACAACTCCATCAACGACTCCGTCGGCTATGACCGCGAAGTCTTCAACGCCCTGCGTCAGAACAGCCTCGACGTCGACACCAAGCTCTCCATACTGCGGGGATACATACAGGAGATGTACACCGACTCGCTCCAGCAGCCCCGCATACGGCAGCTCTTCGACACACTCATCGTGCAGCACCCCCTCGAGCACGACATCCACGACTACTATGCCCGCTACCTCATAGTGGTGCGCGACTATGAAGCCGCAGCCGAGCAGGAGGAACAGACCCTCGGCCTCAACCCCGCCGACCCCGAAGGCTGGGAGATGCTCTCGTCGCTCTACCTCCAGACCGAAGACCTCGACAAAGCCGAGGACGCCATCACACGCTCGCTCCACTACTATCCCGACAACCCCCGCCAGCACCTCGTGCTCGGCTCCATCTACGGCATGCGCGGCGACAACGACAGTTGCATGGCCCAGCTCGACAAGGCCCTTAAGCTCACTCCGGCCGAGGATGTAGAACTCATCTCGCGCATCTACACCTCCATGGGCGACAACATGTATCAGCAGCAGCTCCCCGACAGCTCCTACGTCTACTACTCTAAAGCCATTACCTACGACCCCACCAATACCCTCGCCCTCAACAACTGCGCCTACCACATGGCATGCGAAGGCAAAGACCTCGACGAAGCCCTGCGCATGATCGAGACCGTCATGAAGAGCGAGACCGACAACCCCACCTCGCTCGACACCTATGCATGGGTCCTGTTCAAACGCAAGGACTACGCCAAAGCCCGCGAGGCCATCGACCGCACCCTTGAGCTGACAGGCGAGGACGACATGTCGGCCGACGTCCTCGAGCATGCCGGCGACATATACTTCATGGACGGAGAGCCCGACAAAGCCCTCGACTTCTGGAAAGAAGCCCTGAAACTAACCCCCGACAACGAACTGCTCCAACGCAAGGTCAGGAACAAATCCTATTACTTCAAGTGACACGACTTCACCCCCACCGCTCATGACAAGACTAATCACAAGGCTCCTCCTCATCACCATCCTCACAGCCCTCGCGGCATCATGCAGTTCCTCGCGTAAAAACACCCCCGCCACAGGCACCTACACCCCCGGCGAGACCTCATCATCGCCCGCCTCGCAGCAGCTCGCATGGACCGACCTCAGCCTGCCCGTCACCGTCAGCATCACCCGCCCCGCATCCCTGCGCGTAAGCGGCACAATGACCATGGTCAACGGCAAAGACATACACATCTCCATGCGCATGCTCGGATTTGAAGTCGGAGCTGCCTACATAACCTCCGACTCAGTCTACGCCTACGCCAAGCTCCAGCGCGTATACGTGGCCGAAAGCATCAGCCGTCTGCTCGGAGGCATCGACGCCGACATCAGCGACATCCAGTCGCTGCTCATAGGCGCGCCCCTCACACTGCCGTCGCCCGGAGCTGGCACCTCGGTCGACATCAACACCTCCGCCACCACAGGCCAGCCCCTCGACATCACCCTGACCACAGCCTCCGGACGCAAAGCCGTCATAACCTACACCCCACAGCAGGGCGCACCGCTCGCCTCACAGGTCGACATCTCCGCCACCACCTCAGGCCGACAGATCGCAGCATCGCTAAGCTACGACTGGGGCCGGGCCAAGGCCGACACCGGCGCGTCAAAAACCTTCTCGATCCCCTCCGGCTACCGACGCATCGACGCCGCCGCCCTGCTTAAATCTCTGAAATTATAGCGCGGACTCTCTCGCTATAATATACAAACCTACATCCACTTAAACCTCACGACCTTCCATCATCACTATGACGCTCCTTCGCCGCATATCCTACATTCTCTCCGCCATAATACTGACTGTGGCAATGAGCCTTGATGCCGAAGCCGCATCACAGAAACGCAAGACCACCCAACGACGTCGCCAGACCACCACAACCACCCGCTCGGCCGACAAAATAAAAAAAGAACAATCCACCACTCAGCGCAAAATCTCCGAGACATCCAAGCGCATAACCACCACCGACAAAGAGCTCAAACGACAGCTCAACTCGCTCAACTCTCTCAACGCTGACATCCGCCAGCAGGATGCCACCGTGCACCGGCTCCGCACCCACATCGACTCGCTCGGCACAGCCATAACATCCACCTCCGACTCCATCGCCATCCTCGAGAGCAACCTCAACGACCTACGCACAGCCTATGCCAAAGCTCTCCGCAGCCTCCAGCCCTCCGCAGGTGAAATGGACGCCATAGCATTCGTATTCTCCGCAGGCAGCTTCAGCGAAGCCTACAGCCGCGTGCGCTACCTCAACCGTTTCAGCGAATGGCGCAGACGCAAAGCAGCCGACATCGACCAAGCCATCGACCGCATATCCCAACGACGCCAACACCTCACCGGCCTGCGCCATCAGCAGGACAAAGCCTGCCGACAGGCCGAAGAAGCACGTCGCTCACTCTCTCTAAAACAAAACGAATCCGAAAAGCTCGTCACCAACCTGCGCCGACAAGGCACACAGCTCAAAGCCGAACTCGCCCGTCAGAAAAAACAGGCCCAAGCCCTCGACCGCGAGCTCGACCGCATCATCGCAGCCGAGCAGCAGCGCATAGCCCGCGAAGAAGCCGCCCGCAAAGCCAAAGAAGCCAAAAACACCAAAACCACCACCCGAACGACATCATCCGACACCCCCTCTGCACGCGCCATAGCATCATCCCGCGCCGAGACCCGCTCAGCAGCCACCACCTCAGCCACACAGCTCTCAGGCTCCTTCTCGGCCAACAAAGGACAGCTCCTCTTCCCAGTAAGCGGACGTTACAAAATCGTACGTCAGTTCGGCCGCCAGCCCCATCCCACACAGCGACACGTCGTCACCGACAACTCAGGCATCGACATCGAAGTCCCCACCGGCACCTCCGCCCGCGCCGTCTTTGATGGCACAGTCTCAGCCATCTTCCGGCAAGACGGTTTCAACACCATCGTCATGCTCCGCCACGGCAAATACCTCACCGTCTACGCCGGCCTCTCAGCCTGCAATGTCCGTCAGGGCCAGCACATCAAAGCCGGTCACCTCCTCGGCTCCATCCACTCCGACCCCGCCGACGACAACCGCACCATACTCCACTTCGAAGTCCGCGACGAACGACAAAAGCTCAATCCCATCCTCTGGGTAAAATAACCCCCGCCCCTCATCCCAAAGCCCGCCCTGCCTTTGTCCCCGCTCCCGAGCTTCAGCTCGCCACCCACGCAAGCGCGAAAGCCCCGCCCCTCATCCCAAAGCCCACCCTGCCCTTTGTCCCCGCTCGCGAGCTTCAGCTCGCCACCCGCGCAAGCGCGAAAGCATTCTCCCGCCATCACAAAAAAGCAAAAAAATCTCCGCCGCCCAATATTTTCCTCGAAAAAAATTTGCAAAACCCAAAAAACATCACTACCTTTGCAACGCAAAAGCCAAACGGCCCGACGCAAACAACCGGGGTATTAGCTCATCTGGCTAGAGCGCGACACTGGCAGTGTCGAGGTGAGCGGTTCGAGTCCGCTATACTCCACCACCCAAGCGAATCGAAAATTTCGATTCGCTTTTTTGTCATATCAGCCCCGCCTCATCTGATATACCTCTTCGCCGTCTCCTCGGCCAGCCATTTGATTTCCTCTCTCAGCCATTGCGGGTAGAGGATTTCCGCGTCAGGCCCAAGACCGAGGACTGCGTGGCGGAATTCATATTCCGGACGGAGAGTCAGTTCATAGTCCGAGTAAGCTCCGGTGCGTGACATCAGCCGTTGCGACTTATGAAGAGGGAGCGACTCAATATAGTCGCGCTGGCGGCCATAGACACGGAGCATTATCTTCTCGCAATCATACTCGTCATCGACATTGACCCCGACCACCTCATCGAAATACGCGTTGACGTCCAAATCACTGTCCGGCTCAAACACCTTATCGGTCAGACTCACCGACTCCATACGGTCAAGGGCAAACACCGTGAGCCCCCCGCGCCCCTCCCGACACGCAATCAGATACCACCTCCGTCCCGACTGCTTCAGCCCGTAAGGCATAACCTCGCGCTCCGATGACTCCACATGGTCAAATCGCCTGTAACCAATCGTCATCACACGCCCCTTGGCCATAGCCTCGATGATCGTTGACAGGAACTCCGTGCCGCCGGGAGTGTCCTCAAACATTATCCGCCCGGCAATATCCTCATTGCTCGTCAACAGATTATCGATCGAGAGACCGTTGAACAGCCACGACGTAAACGACGGACGATTGAGCGCGTCATCATTATCAATGTAATACCTGTTGCCGTCATATCGGTTACACAGTATGTCTATGCCGAATAAGTCAGCGATAGCCTGACGGTGGCGGTGAAAAGTACGTTCGGGAAACTCCTCCTCATGCTCAAGCCTCAACACCCGCTCCTCCATCCACTCACGGTTGATTTCCTCATAGGTCATGTGTCCGGCACGACGTATCGTGTCGATGAGCCAGACGTAGCGTCTGATAAGTCTTACAGAGGTAGCCATAAATGATTAGTTTTCCGCAAAGATAACCATTCGATATGACATTTCGCGGCAGAATAATAAAATATCACGCCCCTTTTGCCGTCACCGGCCGCGGCCTCCCGCATAAACGATAAAATTATGTAGCAGTTCGCAGCCGCATGTGGTGATGACACTTTCGGGGTGAAACTGCACGCCAAACGTCGGGAGCGATTCATGACGCATCGACATGATGTGACCCTCCTCATCGCGTGAAGTGACATGAAGACATGAGGGCAGCGAAGCCTCGTCGACCGTCCACGAATGATAACGCCCCACCGTGACGCCTCTCCCGTCACCACACCGCCCTATGAGCGGGTCGGCCGGGTCAATGTCGGTCAGCACCGACGGATGTCCGTGACGCGGATGAGCGAGCTGACACAACCGTGCCCCGTAATGCTGAGCTATAGCCTGGTGGCCCAGACATATGCCGAGCATAGGCACATGTGAAGCCTCAGCCACAAGCCTCATCAGTCCGCCGGCCTCACCGGGCACACCCGGCCCCGGCGAGAGTATTATAGCGTCATAACGGTCAAGCGTGCCGAAAGGAATGACATCATTGCGCACCACATCCCACTCAGGCCCGACACCGCCGGCGGCAGCACGCTCCCCCTGCAGAAGACCGACTATATTGTAGACAAACGAATCGTAATTATCGATAATCAGAATATTCATAATCACACACAGCCTCTTGACGGCTCCCTCCCGGCCACGCGCTGTCCGCAGGTCGGGGAGGGAGCCGAGTAAAACTCGTCGGCAAAATTAACTGTTTATTCCCATTTATTCGTACATTTGCGTCATGTTTCACCCTATCGACACCATCGACACCATCACGCCCGAAAGTCTGCGCGAGCTGATGAACAGCTACGGCTCCTCGCGCCGACCATTTGTGTGGGGCATTGACTACGGTTTACGGCGCGGATTTTTTCTCGACCGGCCCTACGAAGCGGGCCGCATACTCTGGCAGATGGGCAATGCCGGCAACTGCTCCGGCATGCATCATGTCACCGCCCCCCGGCTCTCCATCACAGCCCCGCCGACGGCCGACGAATATGCCGCGATGTTTGCCCGCGTCCGCGGCGGACTCATGCGCGGCGACTCCTTCCTGGCCAACCTCACTGCCCGCACACGCGTGGAGTGCGATGCCACCCTCAAGGATGTCTTTCTCGCCTCGCGCGCACCCTTCAGGCTGCTGCTCGGCGAAGAGTTTGTATGCTTCTCACCCGAACCGTTTGTCACCATCGACCACGACCTCATCTCCACCTACCCCATGAAGGGCACCATCGACACCTCGCTCCCCGACGCCGCCGAGACGTTGCGTGACAACCACAAGGAGCTGTGCGAACACTACACCATAGTCGATCTCATGCGCAACGACCTCAACCGCGTGGCCGGCGAGGTAGAGGTGAAACGATTCAGATATTTCCAGGAAATCATCACACGCAGCGGGTCGATACTCCAGACGAGCTCCGAGATCAGCGGACGTCTCCCTGCCCGGCTTGTCGGTCGGTATGGCGACATACTGCTCCCCCTGCTCCCCGCCGGAAGCATCACAGGCGCGCCCAAGCCGGCCACAGTGAGTCTAATCGACTCGGCCGAGACCTCGCCGCGGGGGTGGTATACAGGCGTCTTCGGCCACTTCGACGGACGACGCATGGAGTCGGCCGTGATGATACGCTGTCTGCAACGCGACACTGACGGACGGCTGTATTTCCACAGCGGCGGAGGCATCACCGTCAACAGCGACTGCACGGAGGAATACTCCGAACTTCTCACCAAAATCTATCTCTCATGATCCTCGACGACACCTCGCCACGCTTCATCGAGACCATACGCTATGCCGACGGACGGCTCCATCTGCTCGACCTCCACACCGACCGCATGCGCGCCACCCGCCGCGAAGTCTACGGCATCGAAGGCCCCGGACTCGACACATCGATGTTTCACATTCCCCCTCATCTCGCCGACCTCACAGTGAAATGCCGCGTGATATATGGCCGTGACATCGACGACATACAATATGAAGCCTACACCCCGCGCCCGCTGTCGCGGCTGCGCATGGTCAGCGACAACACCGTCGACTACCATCTGAAATATCTCGACCGCACACCCCTGGCCTATCCCGACATACCGCTCCGGCCCGACGAAGGGCTCGTCATAGTCAAAGACGGTCTCGTCACCGACAGCACCTATGCCAACCTGCTCCTGCTCGCTCCCGGCCGAGCCTACACCCCCTCCACCCCGTTGCTTCCCGGAGTGATGCGCCGCCATCTGCTCGACACAGGCCGCGCCGTGGCCATCCCCGTCACCCCCGCCGACCTCCTCCCCGGCAACCGGCTGGGCATAACCCGCATAGCCTACATCAATGCCCTCATGCCACCGGGCACCTTCACCCCGATAGCCGTGACACAGATCCATCCCCTCCACGACAAATAGTCATTGACACAGCCGGAATTTTTGTGTAACTTTGCGTGCGTAAACCTAAAAAATTCATCGGCATGAAGACGGGACTTGTACTTGAAGGCGGGGCCATGCGCGGGCTCTTTACCGCCGGCGTGATGGACGTGATGATGGAACACGGGCTGAGATATGACGGCATCGTGGGCGTATCGGCCGGCTCGAGTTTCGGCTGCAACTACAAGTCATGGCAGCCGGGACGCGTGTTGCGCTACAACATGCGCTTTCACGACGACCCGCGCTACATGGGGCTGCGCTCCCTCCTGACAAGCGGCAATCTTGTCGGAGCCGAATTTTCCTACCACACCCTCCCGCTCGAACTTGACATCTTTGACTCGGAGTCCTTCGAGAAAGACCCCACGGAGTTTCACGTAGTGTGTACCGACGTCGACACCGGCCTCCCCGTCTACTACATCATGGACCGTGTCAGCCACGACTCGCTCGAATGGCTCCGGGCCTCGGCCTCCATGCCGGTGGTCACACGTCCCGTACGAGTGGACGACGGACGGCGCATGCTCGACGGAGGCATCAGCGACTCCATACCCCTGCAATACTTCCAGAGTGTCGGCTACAGCCGCAACGTCGTAGTGCTCACCCAGCCGCGCGATTTCCGCAAGACACCCGCCCCGGGGTGGCTCTTCCGCCTGCTCATGCCCCGCACGCCCCGCATCGCCGAAGCCATGGCCCGACGCCACGAGATGTACAACGCCCAACTCGACTACGTGAGCCGTCAGGCCGAGCTTGGCAACACCTTTGTCATCGCCCCCGACGCCCCGCTGCCCATAGGCCGCATAGAGATGAAACCGGCCAAGATGCAGCTCGTCTACGACATGGGCCGCGCCACCTGCACCCGCCTCCTCCCCTCACTACTGTCGTTTCTCAAGGGGTGAAACAAAATCGCCCAAAACATTTTTTTGTCCGAAACTTTCCAAACTTTCGGGAAGTTAGTAACTTTGCAGTCAGAAGTTACGAAAAGAGTGTAATTTATTGGAAATGAGCGTAGGTTAATTGCTCATGATAGTAATAGGTTACGAATTAGTTAGTTATCTACTGCATTATCCTTCTGCGCGTTGCGTAACCTTCAAAGAACTCTTCGTATGCAAAAATAGAAATTAAACGGGAGATTTAGAAATAAATCTCCTGATTTTTTATCCTCACATATAAGTTTTTCCGTAAAAGCGGTTTTGTCCGTCGGCACACCATCGCCCAAAGAGATTTTGGACGAACGTATGCCGACTACCGCATAAGCGGAGAAAAGGGCTTTGCCTCACGCCTAAACAGAAGTTTAGACTGATGATGCAAGGCCCATTTCTTTTGCGCTTATGCCAGAGAGGTGCTTTTACGGATTTCTGACTGTTTTTCTTTTTCGCTGTCCATTTGAGCCGGAAGCGGAAAGCCGTGCAAGACCGCCCGCTCCATGAATGGAACAAGCCGTCACCCACGGCAGGCAAACCTGAAAGAATGATTTTATATGTCCGACCGGACACGTCCTGCCGGACATATAAAACCATACTTTCCACACGGTGGTTTGCCCGGTTCCACGCTTCCGGCTGTTTCCCTTTTTCTTTTGTGGACTTCTTTTTTACGGATTTCTCTTTTGAAGTTTTCCTGTCCAATCTGCCTCCACTTCCGTTTACCTCCATTTCCGCGCCTTTCAGTGAGCCGCATCAGGCAGTCATTTCCGTTCTGGGCGCAAAGGTAATTCCGGGATTGGACGGGAAAGCAAGGTCAAGCCTCCTGTTTTCTGCGGAAATCTCCAGCCCTGCGGGTAGTATTTCCGCGAAAAACCTTGCATTCCCTAATCCCTACCTTTTTAAGCACCCGAAACGAAAACGACCGATGCGACAGAAAGACGCATTAAAAAAAATGTCGGATAAACGAGAGGCAGATAAGATAGTTTGAAACTCAACTTCCTCAGCTCTTGAATCCGCATTAAAAACAAAAAATCAAAAACAAAACGGATATGGAAACAACAATGGCAACAAAATTCGTGGCTTGGGAAGTGCCGACATTGGAAACACTGAAAGGCAGTAAGGCTTACATCCTTCGTGAGAAACTGAACAACGGAGGACAGATGAACCGAGAGGAAAAGGATTGGCTCACCGAAAACGTGAACAGTAACACCTATTTCAAGAGCGCAGTCCCCTTGCAAGGCTGGAGGTTTGACTTCTCCGATGTTCTCCGCACGTTCCTCGTATGCCAATACGGACGTTGGACGGAATACAAGGCAACGGACAAGACCGGACTTCGCAGATACCTATACGGCAGGATAGACAACATTGTGGAACTTGAAAAATGATACGGCTATGACGGCAACGGCAAATTTCAGACAAGTAGCGCAATACATAGGACTTGCGATATGCGGTTTAATCGTGCGCACCGCCTTCGGGATATTGGACATCCTTTGGGGCATCATCACGGAGATAATAAACGGAGTGTTCCGAGTGGCGATAGGCGTAATCGTGGCTATCCTTTCCACAATCGCCTTCTTCGGCTTCATCCTTTGGTTATTCACCCTTTAACCCCTACCGAAATGGCAAAGAGAAGCAGCAAGACGGCAGCACAGCAGTGCAGATACTACGAGGTGGACAACATCTTCGTGTACATGGTGGAAACGTATATCAACGGAAACATATCCGTGTTCCGTGACCTCTACCACGAACTGAACAAGGACGCACGGAGGGATTTTACAGACTTCCTTTTGAGCGAGGTTGAGCCGACCTATTGGAGAGAGATACTGAAACAGACAATCTAAAATGACAGCGATATGAAAACGACAGACCATTTCAAGAGAACGATACAGATGTATTTGGAACAGCGGGCAGCGGAAGATGCGCTCTTTGCCAAGAACTACCGCAACCCAGCCAAGAACATAGACGATTGCGTGACCTACATTCTGAACTATGTGCAGAAAAGTGGTTGCAACGGCTTCACGGACGGAGAGATATACGGACAAGCCGTCCACTACTATGACGAGAACGAGATAGAGGTGGGCGAACCTATCCAATGCAAGGTAGCCGTGAACCATGTGGTGGAACTCACAGCGGAGGAAAAGGCGGAAGCACGGCAGAACGCTATCCGACAATACCAAGACGAGGAACTCCGCAAGTTGCAGAACCGCAACAAGCCGACAGCGAAGAAAGAAACCAAAGTTGAACCATCACTATTTGACTTCTGATTATGAAACCGAAAACACGCATACAGCAGGAAGTCGCACGTTTGAGCAAGCGACTACCGAGATTGACCGAAGAACAAAGGGCATACGCTTTCCGCCACTGCTTCAAGCATTACGCAGTCAAAAGGGCAGACGGCACGAACATCTGCACCGAATGCGGACATTCGTGGAAAAGCGACCACGACCTTGCGGATACCGTTTGCGGATGCACCTGCTCCCATTGCGGTATGGAGTTGGAAGCATTGCGCACCCGAAAGAGTGTTTTCAGCGATATGGAGTATTTCTCCATCGTCACCACCTGCAAGCGATACCAAGTGATACGCTTCTTTTCCGTCAAGTCACGATACAAGGCAGGGCAGCCAGCCGAGTATTCCATCTTTGAAGTGGTGCAGAGGTGGATTGCCCCCGACGGCAAGACAACGACCGTTGCCCGATTGCGTGGCATGTCCTTGTTCTACTACGACCTATGGAATGAATACAGCGACATGGAAGTACGCAAGAACGGAGAATTTCGGGCATACGACATAAATCCGGTATGCACCTACCCCCGACAGCGTTTCATACCCGAAGTGAAACGCAACGGCTTCAAGGGTGATTATCACAACATCCTGCCTTACGACCTTTTCAAAGCCATACTTTCCGACTGCCGAGCCGAAACGCTGTTGAAGGCAGGGCAATATCCCATGTTGCGTTACTATATATACCACTCTTTCAATATCGTAGAGTATTGGGCATCCGTGAAGATATGTATCCGAAATGGCTACACCATTGCTAACGGCTCTATGTGGCGTGACACCATAGACCTCCTGCGTCATTTCGGCAAGGACACGAACAGCCCGAAGTACGTTTGCCCTGCCGACCTCAAAGCCGAACACGACAAGTTGGTGGCGAAGCGTAACCGACAAAGGGAACGTGAGCGGACGGAACAGCAACGGCAAAAGGCGATTGAGGACGAGAAGAACTATCTAAAAGCCAAAGGTATCTTCTTCGGACTTGTGTTCTCCGACAACCTTATCCGTATCAAGGTCATAGAGAGCGTGGAGGAAATGATAGAGGAAGGACGTATGATGCACCATTGCGTGGGTGGCTACCACAATCGGGAAAATTCTCTTATCCTTTCAGCGACCATTGACGGCAGACGCATAGAAACGATAGAGGTATCACTGAAAACTTTGGAGGTGGTGCAGTGTCGTGGCTTATGCAACGAGAACACCGAATACCACGACCGCATTGTAAACCTTGTGAACAGCAACGTGAACCTTATCCGCCAACGGATGGAAGCGGCATAGTATAAACCTATAATACCCAATAGTATGGAAGTAAGAATTGAAAGCATGATTTGTCTGTGGGACGATAAAATCCCCGTGATGTTCCTTGAATTTGTGAACCTCCTCACTCTGGCAACGAGTGAGGAGCAGTTAAGACGAAGCGTCAAGGACTTTGCCGAGAAGCACGAACTTGACAGGTTCTTCCTTTACGGCTTCGGCTCACACCATTTCTACCTGCACCAACGCTACACGAGCGACCCCGAAATGGTGATGCGCAACCGAGTTTTGTCAGTACATTTTTAACAACTCTAAAATCAACGATTATGGCAACACGAATGACTATCAACGGAGTAAGCACCTGCACGGAAGCAGGTACGGAGAAATACGAAAAATTCCAAATGGGTGTCGGCAGACGCAAGCGGACACTTGTGCAGTACGACTACCGCCACCCCGCAGACGGAGAATTGTTCTCTTGTGTCAAACCTACGTTGGACGAGTGCCGAACCGCACGTGACAAGTGGCTGACCACGAAAAAGGGAAAGGAGGGAAACTTATGAACGCAGCAGGTTATCAAACGCTGATAGTGAAATTCAGCAAGCCTATCAAGGTGTTGGACGAAATGTTTGACGATGCTGAAGCATGGGGAGTAACAACCCTTTGCGAGTGGATAAATGCTTATGTTATGTATAGGGAATAATTATGTAAAGTTTACATTAATCTTACATATTGCTAACAACCAACTATAAGAATATCAAATATTTCAGAAGAAACTATTCACATAACATCTTCGCATAATACTTTTGTCTTTATCCATTTTTAAATCATGATTTATTATGCGAATAGGAAAATTAGATTTACTAAGAGAGCGTGTTATGTCTTTCTTGCAATCAAGAGGTTACAAACAAGGAAGTTTCAAAATGTACAATCGTACTTATAATGAATTGGCGCACTTCATGGAACAGAAGAAAATAGCGGAATATGATAATTCCGTAGGGTATCAGTTTCTTCAATATAGGTTCTTGAATAGGGATTACCAGACCCTAACAGTACGGGAAAAACTGCGTTACCGGCATATTGACGCTTTAAACCAGTTGTTGGAATCGAATGAGGTAAGAGCACGGACACTCAAAAAGCCGTATGAGTTCGGTGGGGAAAAAGGTTATCCCTTTCGTCTTTTCCTGAAAGATTTACAATCTACCGGAAGGCAGTCCGCTTCTATCCGTAGAAGTGAAATCAGATTATATGATTTGTATAAGTATTGGGTATCTGCCGATTTGGATGCCGCAACATTCGGGTTGCAAGAAGGAATCTTATATATACAAAAACTTGATAAGGAACTGACTACAGGTGGACGGGAAGAAGCTATTACGAAAGTACGTGCATTTTTGTTTTATATGTGCGAGCGTGGGTTATTACCGGACAACAATCCGGAACGTTGGAAGGAACTTTTTAAACACAGATTTCTCAAAAGCCCCAAAATACCGTCCGTTTATACGCCCCAAGAAGTAGAGGCGATTATCAATGCCATTGACCGTACGACATCAAGAGGGAAAAGGGATTATGCCATTATATTATTGGGAGCCCGATACGGTTTGCGCAATTCTGACATTAGAGGGCTGCGTTTCTGCAATTTGGATTGGGAGAATAACAGGTTATGTTTTGCACAGCAAAAAACGGGCAAGAGGGTTACATTGCCACTTTCGGAAGAAGTTGGCATGGCAATAATAGATTACATACAACATAGCCGTCCTAAGGTGGATTTACCTTATGTGTTCTTGTCATTTAAGACTCCCTATAACCCACTGGCTAAAAATGCTGTAGCAAATACCATAACAGAATGGATGCACAATGCCGGAGTTGATTTTGCAACAAGACGACATGGGAGCCATATCCTGCGCCATAGCCTTGCCACAAGCTTATTGAGTAACGAAGTGACATTACCTGTCATATCTGAAACATTGGGACACAGCAATTCCCAAGTTACAACGGCATATCTTCGTGTATCTGTTGACCTTTTGCGACAATGCGCATTGGATGTACCTTTTATTCCGACAACAATTTATGATAATCTATATGGAGAAAGCAAATAACTATGGCATATATTCCGAATTAATCCAGCAATATGCTGATTATAAGCGTTCAAAAGGATATAAGATGGTTGATATTGAAAGGAGACTACACCGTTTTGACATGCTCACTATTGAACGCAACGAAACAGAAATAGGCATTTCAAGAGATTTATTCAACGCTTGGAAAAACCTGAATCCGTTGGAATCAGAAAGAAATCGTGAAACACGCATGTTATACCTTCGTGGTTTTTCAAGTTATCTTAGACTTTTGGGATATGATTCCTATGTCCCGAAATTGCGTAAAACCAAGCGTTCGTTCATCCCTCATATATACACCAAAAGAGAGATGGCTGCAATTTTTAAGGAGTGTGACAAAATGGGAAGCACACAATGCGTTTACAATTCGATAAGAGGTGTAATTCCTTTAATTATCAGGATGCTATACGGAACGGGAATACGTATCGGAGAAGCGTTAAAACTTTGCCATAAGGACGTTAATCTCGCTTTGGGTACACTAACCCTGCATGAGTGTAAGAACGGACAAGACCGAATCGTGCCAATGTCTTTGTCTTTGACTGCAATTTGTAAGGACTATGTTGTTTATAAAGAACACTGTAATATGTCTGTTGAACCGGATGCGCCCTTCTTTTCTTCTGCTGACGGAAAGCGATGCAGAGGAACATCTATAAACAGATTGTTCAAGGCGGTGTTGCAACGGGCAGGAATATTTGCAGGGGCAAAGGGCAAAACGCCCAGACTTCATGACTTGCGCCATACTTTTTGCGTGGAATCTCTTGTTAAAATGTCAGAATCAGGAAAAGACCTATACAACTCATTGCCACTCCTTATGACTTATGTCGGACATAAATCTTTATACTCAACAAACCAGTATGTACGGATGACGCAGCAAATGTATCCTCAATTAATTGCAAAAGTTGATGATACCTATCGTTGTGTATTCCCTGATATTAATATTGAAACAGAAGAATAATTATGAAACCTACTGATTTTTCTAAATATCTGACCGATTTTTTTGGCACATATCTGCCAATAGAATGTGGCGTTTCCCAAAATACGATATTGACTTACAGTTACACATTCTCCCTGTTGATTGAGTTCCTGAAAGAGCAAGAATTTATAAATCCACAGCGTGTTACCCTTGCGGATATAACCAAAGAACGGATTATAAATTTCTTGCAATGGCTTGAAGAAGACAGGCATTGCTCTGTTTCCACGCGAAATGCACGTCTTGCAGCCATTCGGTCTTTTTATAGTTACCTGCAATATCGAGATGTAAAAGGAATGTTCCGTTATCATGAAATAATGTCAATAAGGAAAAAGAAAACTGCTGCTCCTGAAATGGCTTATCTTACGATAGATGGTATAAAGTTGATTTTAAGTCAACCTGATTTGAAAACACGATATGGTCGTCGGGATTTCGTTCTTCTTTCACTACTCTATGACAGTGGGGCAAGAGTTCAGGAACTAATTGACCTTACGCCACCTAATATAGAATTTAATGATACGGCGACTGTCAAATTATGCGGAAAGGGTAATAAGGCACGGATTGTACCTTTATCAAAACAACAAGCATCCAATCTCAAAAAATATATGTATGATGAGGGATTGATGAAAGAGGACAGGCATTGTGTTCCTATTTTTTGTAATTTCCACGGAGAGAAACTTTCCCGTGTTGCCGTCCTGAATATTGTAAAGAAATATGCAGAGATAGCTCGAAAAAAGTCCCCTGATTTAATCCCTGAAAATTTGGGATGCCATTCTTTCCGGCATTCCAAAGCCATGCACTTATTGGAGGCGGATATAAATTTGGTTTATATAAGGGATTTTTTAGGGCATGTTTCAACAACTACAACAGAAATATATGCTCGTGCAAGTGAAAAGAAGAAGCTGGAGGCATTGTCACGTGTAAATCCGGGAATAATAAAAGAGGGTAAAACGACATGGCAAAAAGACAAATCCTTGTTGGGTTATCTAAAGGATTTACGGACTAAGTATTAAAACTTATGTGAAGTTTGTTTGGGATATTATGTTATTTAACAGATGAAAATCAGTAACTTAATAAAAATAAACCAAACAAACTTTACATAATTATTCCCTATACATAACGTAGCTTATGCAAAGATTTACATAAGCTATGAGAGTTCACGTTTCACCGCCATTGACAGCCATACGGCTGTAATCACAAGCGAGTACAACATGGAGTGTCTGAAGGCGTGGCTGGAAAGACACACCCCCATAACCGAGAAAGCAGAATTTTAAGCGCGTTGGCGGTGTACGCACCGCCAACATATAAACCCTAAAAGACAGCGTATATGATAGCAAAGATAATTTTGGAGCAGATAGGCGGCAGACGCTTTGCCGCCATGACTGGAAGCAAGGACTTCATAGACATGGGCAACGGCTTGCGCATGAGCCTTGCGAGGAACAAGACAAGTGCCAACCGCCTTGACATCATCTATGACGGAGGGGCAGACCTCTACAATATGCGTTTCTACCGCAAGACGTTCAGCAAAAAGACATTCGAGTGCAAGACGAAGGACATCGAAACGCACGAAGGGATATATTGCGATATGCTGGAAGAAATGTTCACGATGGTAACGGGGCTTTACACCCGATTTTGAGGGGTGGGCGGCAAAAGCCGCCCTACTTTCTTTCGGTGAGCATGATGGCGGACAAAGAAAGTAGCAAAGAAACCTTGTCCAATCTGCGATAAAATTCTTATTTGAATATGTAAAATTAGCCAGAAAAGGCTAATTTTGCATAGTTATTTTTTTTGTATATCAATATGAATATAGAAGATTTACAACTAATTGTAGATACAATATATCAGCACAATCCATCTGCATATAAACGAGGAGGAGATGTTGAGTTGCTGAATTTTCATATAAAAGCGATGCAACATCTGAAAGAGGTCAATAAAATACATTATAAAGAATATAATTTGACTGATTTAGAAGCATTAAGTATCGTCATCCTTGAAGGCTTTGGTAGTTCTCGGTTCATACAAGAACCGCTGTATAATAGGCGTAAATTGAATGCCTTAACAGAAGTTTTAATCCAAAACTTAGATAGTGCATTAGGAAAAACTCCTAAAAATACTCACCCAGTGTTATATGCCAATGACGGTTTTATGCGTGGTAATAATATGATTGGAGATATTTTTACCGTAAATGGCTTTTTTACGACATCAATAGATGATTTTGATAATGCCCATTCTATAAAATGGATAATTGAGCCTTTACCGGAAGGTCAAACAAAAGCTCATGAAATATATAAAATATATAATCATGGAGAGGATTGTCCGTATCCTGAATACCAAGTGGAATTTGAAAGAGGAACAAAATTTGAGATAACTGACATAAAGAAAGGCAAAGAATATGATGTAGTTCATATAAAAGAACTGCCATCTTAAACTATCTGATAGCAGCAATATAGTATAAAAAATCCGATGAAGTTGGCGGCTTCATCGGATTTTCGTTTATTGTTACGGAATGTACAGCAGCGCAAATTCTGCCTTTCTCCGTTTGAGCAGCATGGCGTGCCGTTTACCTTTGTAGTTGCAGAAAGCGATATATTCCCGATAAATGTTCCGGTCGCCCGCCTCCAACTTTCGGATCAGCGTGCTTTTGGGTATCTTCCCGCTCCCCAAAAGCCGGTATGGACCGACATTGTAGGCGAGTGTGGCAAGTAGCAGACTGTCACGCCCAAACTTGCGGAACATGGCGCAGAACTTCCGCAAGTCTTTCCGCAGAAGCGCGTCCGCCTGCCGCTTCGTCATGGTGCGTGCCGAATACCTTTCCCCCGGCTGCACCTGATGCCCCCAGCCCACATATGGGTGGTGCTTTTCCGAGTGCCAGCCCTCAAAATATTTCGTGCAGCGCACAGCCCTCTCGAAAAGTGGCAGTCGGTAGATTGCCACCTGCCCGTCCGTCCCCTTCTGACGGCTGTCCCGTGCGGACACGGAGCAGACCGCCAGCAGCGAACAGAGGATAGCCATGAATACACGCATCATCTTGGCAGAGGTTTGAAATTGCCCATAGGGATGACGGTCTGAATGTCGTCCTTACCGTTCCGATTATTGAAGTCAAATTCCAATTCATAGGAATTTTTGAAATTGTCCTCCACCACCACGATGAAGTTGTGCGCCTCGTCGCCCTCTGCCGTGTAGTACAGCCGGAACTTCTCGTTTTCGAGCAGGTAGCGGTCGTTGGGCAGAAACGTAATGCCGTTGTCCATTTTCAATGTACCTTCTCCTTCGAACTGGAAATACCGGATCGTATAGAGAGTGTTGGCGAAGTCGCCCGTCTTTTTCAGCTCACAGCGGATTTCCACCGTCTGCCCCTTCGTCACCTTGTTCGGCACGGGCATGGTTTCCACCGTGAAGGGATAGGATTGCTGGATGTCCATGTCGTCGTCACACGATACGAGCGTGAGCGACATGGCGGCGAACAGGCAGAGTGCCAACGCCTTGAAGATTGATTTTCTCTTGTTCTTATTGTTCAGTATGTTCATATTCTTTTGATTTTTAAGTTATTGTTCATTCCTTTTTTCGTTGTCAGTTGCAGATACTCGTTCAAGTCCTTGCAACCGTCATAGAGGGCGGAACGGTCACAGACACGTCCGCCGTAGCGTTTGCCAAGAATGCCAAGCGTCCTCCGTCCGGCTTCGTCACGGTCGAGGAAACAGTTGATGCGTCCGTAAGCGTCCAGATGCTTCATCGCCTTTTCCACGTTGGAAACGGAGTTCAGCACAAGGCAGTCGCCCGTTTCCAATCCGAGCGTGGCAGCGGAAAGAAAGTCCATGAATCCCTCAAACACACTGCATACGTCAGCGGTGGTATTCTCCGTCTTTACCGAAGACACGTCTTTGGGCGGCACGCACCCTTTGAAGAAACGGCTGCGGATTTCAAAGCCGCCCGCCACGTTCGGGAAGCCTACAGCGAAATACTGCTTGCCACGCACTCCGTAATTCAGTCGGCAGCAGTAACGTGATGCGACAGCGTAAGGGATGCCCCGTTCTGCCAGATAGTCCGTCAGCGGGGAGCGGAGCAGCGGGACGGCTTCCACTCCCTCGAAGACCGGTTCGGACGGCTTCGGCAGGAACTGCGGCTTTTCCATAGCGGCAAAGGGCACGCGGGCGGTTTCCGCTATGAATTTCACTTGTTCCATGAAGTCGCCGCTTCCGATAAACTCCCCGGCAAGCGTGAAGATGTCGCCGCCCTTGCCCAAGCCGAAGTCGTACCAGAGCTGTTTCGCCACGTTCACGCGGAAAGAGGGCGTGCGCTCACTGCGGTACGGCGCACGATACCACAGCTCGTTTCCGCTCCTTCTGACAGGCTCATGTCCCAGCCGTGCGAGGAAGTCCGCCAACGGAATCCGCCTTATCATGTCGATGTCCGTATGCTCCATGCGGTGCGTCAGTTAATGATTATCTTGATGCCCGCCCCGAATTGGCAATGGAACTTTCTCGTGTCGCCACCCCACAGGCAACGCTCCCGGAGGTTGGCGAGCAGGGCGATACGGTCAGCCACGTAGAACTCCACGTCCAGCGTCAGCGCACCGCCGTAGATGAAGGCGTCACGGTCATGGAGCGTGGAGCCGTCATGCAGCACCTTCTCGCCCCAATTCACCGATTCATACCCGGCGAGAGCCGAAGCACCCGCATAGACGAAGACGATTTTACGCGCGTCGGATAGTATCTTGAAGTAGTAGCCGCCCTCTGCCGTGAACTGAGCCACGGGTATCTTTGCGTCCTTGTACGGGTTGTTCTTCAGCAGGTACTCGCCGCCGAACACCCATTTGTTACCTTTCTTCGTATAGGTGGAGAGAGCCGCCCCGAAACTATACCCGCCGTCATTGCCGCCGGGTTTGAAGCCGTCCGCCAGATTCGCCCTTAACTCGATGCCCTGCATCTTCGGCAGGCACCGCTGGGCGTTCGCCCGCCCTGTGAACAGGGCAAGCGAAGCGATAATCATAAAAAGGTACTTCTTCATAGTCAGCGCACTTGAAGTTCGTTGATGGTATTGGCACGCACCAAGTCCTCGTTCTCAATCACGAAGGACTGGTGGCGACCGCCGTTCTTCTCGTTCAGCTCCACCACGAGGCACTTGCCGTCGGGGATGGTGAACTTTGCCATCGTGAAGACCGTGCGCTCGCTCTTCCTGCCCGGCACGAGCGTGGCGTAGTTCTGCGCGCGGAGCGGCAGGACGATCTGCTCCTGCACGGCGGTACGCTTCGCTACCTTCTTGTCCACGATTTTCCACGTTATGTAGTCCACGTCGAAAGGAATGTTGCTCTGGTTCTTTATCTCCGTGTGGAAATACAGAAGCCCGTTGTGCGTGTAGATGCCTTTCAGCAGGTACTGGATGCCGAAACGCTTGCAGCCGATGTGCTTCACCTCGCGCTTGTTCTGCCTGTGGATGGACTTCATGATAAGGCGTACCAGCATCGGGCTTTCGCTGCCCAGTTCCTTCAGATAGATTTCCTGCGCATTATTCGGGCGGTTCACCCTCTCGCCGTCATGGATGAAGTCGCACATCTCCACATTGAGCAGCAACGGTTCGGAGGCATATTTCACGTTGAAAGTATAGAAATTCCCGTCCTCCGTTATCACGGACATATTGGTTTCGTTCGGGAAGTCCCTCACGGTAGCCTTCACGCGGATGACGTTCTCCGCTCCGTCGGCTTTGCCCGCAATCAGGTCGGGCGAACCTAAATCGACGTAACGAACCTCCGAGGGGAAAATGACGTGGACGGTCTTGTCGTAGGTCACTTCCAAACCGTGCGGCGGGACCATGCGGTCAAAGCCCAGCTTTCTTGTCAGACCGTGGTACAGGTCGCCGTCCGCCTCCTTCTGCGGATAGACCTCCTTTGTCAAGGTCGGTTGCTCTGTCGTCGGCTGTTCTACACTGCCGTTGTCCGTTCCAACGGTCACGTTCTCCTGCGCGTTGGCAGTAGCGATGCCCATAGCGAGGGCAAACATGATGATTACTTTTCTCATTTTACTTTGGATTTTAGTGGTAAATTAAACATTGGTTATTGTTACTTTTTCTGTATTCTGTTTTCAGTCTTTCTCCTGATAGAGCATGACCCTGTATCCGGCTTTCAGATGCACTTTCACCGTGCGCATCTTCTTGGCGATATACTGGCTCGTGCCTTGTATCAGCCCCTTGCCCAAGTCGGAGGCGAGCTGCGCCCCTGCGTTGGTGGAGATATTGATGCTGCTGCCCAGCGAGCCGCCCATGTTTGCGGCAACCTCACGGACGGCGTTCATTTCCATCGAGTTGGGGATGAAGATGCCGGGTTGCCCGTCCGTGTCATACACCGCCAGTTCCACCGGGATGATCGTACCTGCGTACTCCAGCGACGTGATTTCAATATCGAGCCGTTCGCCCTGAATCTTTGCCGTGCCGACCACCACCGCATTACGGGGGATGATTTTGTCCGCTACCGCCATTGGCTCCAGCAGCCGGAATTTGACAGCTTGCCCGTCCGTCACACTCTGCGCCCCATAGACGCACGCCGATATGGTGTTTTTGCCCGATACGGTTGTGACGCCCACCGCCGTGTTGAAATTGCGGTTGCGCTCCTGCGAGAAGGAGGCGACAAACTCGGCGTTACTCATCGGTTGTCCAAGCGAGGATACCACTTGATGCACTACCTGCCTGACAGGTGCAGCCGTGTTCTTTCCGGCTCTCTGTACGGGGTAAGGCTCAGCCGCCTGCACCGGTTCCGGCTTGCCGCCGTTCTGACCGCCCATGTATTTCGCCGCCAGCTCATAGGACTTTTCCATAAGTGCCACCTGCTCATCCATAGCGGACGCCTTGCCTTTCTCGCTTTCAAGTTCCGATTCCAGCGATGCGATACGCTCCAGCAGTTCGTCCATCTCCGCGTTGTCGTTCTCCGGCTGCTCGTAGAAGTTACCGAGCGTGGCATTGAGGTCGCGGTAGGCGGCTGCGGAGGATTGGATGGTTTTCGGAGCAGGTTTCACCGCTTCTTGCGTGCCGCCGGGATTGGCAAGGTCGAAGTCGCTGCCGCCGTCCGTTTCCGTCACCTCGCTGTCGAACATATCGCCCAGCTGCTGCATGGCGCGGCTGCGGTCCGCCTGCCGTTCCTCCATCGCCCCCTGTTCGTAGGCTTTCGCCTTGTCGCCGATAATCCGGCGGTTCGCCTTGTCCGCGTCGGGCATTTCGATGTTATAGCCGCCCGTTCCCGGCTCCTGCTCCTTGCCGGAGGACGGTGCGAATATCAGCCACATCGCACCGAGGAATACCAGCACCATAGCGGGCAGCACTATCATCTTCTGACGTTTCAGCCGTTGGGCTTCGGTCAGCGGCTTGCGCACCTTCTTCGGTTTCCCGTTGTCGGGAGCCGCCTTGTTCTCGTTTTTAGGTTCATTCTTCGTCTGTTCCATACATATTATTATAATAAGGTGTAAAATTGTCGCTCACTTCAGGCTTCAAGGACAGTTCCACCTGTCCGGCATGGTCTGTCACCATACGGCTGCCGTCATTCCTGCCAATGTCATGGACGGCTTTGCCGAAGGTGTAGAGGGCAAGCGCGGCGAAGGCAGCGAGCATTGCCAGCACGATGCGCCTGCGTGTCTTCGGCGGCAAGCCGTCCAGATACCCTTTGAGCCTTGCCACCAGCATTTTCTTTTTGTCGTGGAGTTTCCAATAGACCCTCCACAGCGATTTTCCGATTCCTTTCATGCCTGTTAGCGTTTGATGGTTTGTAAATCCTTGTTCTCGATGATGGTGAACCCCTCGATGGTGAAGCCGTTGGGGTTGTCGTCCGAACGGGATGAGTTCAAGAGGCGGCACGTTGTCACGAGGCTGCGCTCGGTGACGTTGCTCTGCCGGATGATCTTCTGTGTGGCGTAGGTAGTCGCGCGGTAGGGATAGCCGTTGAAGTCACACACCACGCTGTCCACCTTCAGCACTTGGTTGATGTTCCCGGCGATGATACGGTTGTAGTACCCCTTCTCGGCGAAGTCCGAATAGTAGTTGTACACGCTCTTGTCCGCTAATAGCAGGGCACGCTTCACGTTATGCTCTATCGCGCTCTTTTCGGGCGAGAGCGTGAAGAAAAGCTCGTGGAAGCGGCGCACATGCTCCCTTGCCTCTGCCGGACGGTTCTGCGACAGGTCCTGCGAGAGAGCCAGCATCAGCGACTTGCCGTTGTCCAGCACGTAGATCTTCTCCCGCTGCCGCTCCGCGAAGCGGTAGGAACTCCACACGCTCCATACCGTTATCACGGCGCACAGCGAGAGGAAGACGATACCGAACAGGCGTATCTGCCTGAACGATGATTCGATGTTTTTGAGTGACTTGAATTCCATTGTTGTTTATTCATTTTTAATTGTCAGTTGATTATTTCAGCAGCTTCCCGGCACGTCCGACCATGTTGCCTGCGGCTGCACCCGCCACGCTGCCCGCCATGCTTCCGGCTCGTCCTGCCGTCTGGTTCACGTTGCGACCGTAGCTTCCCATGCCACCGGCTTGGATGATCCAGCCCGCAACGGTGGGTATCGTGAAGTAGCCGATGATGCCGATTATCATGAACACGATATACACCCCGTCGCTCGAATCCAGCGAGAAGCTGGGGTCGGTCTGCATCCGCTCGATGTCGCTCTGGAGCATCAACACCTGAATCTTGGCGAGTATCGTGCTGAATATGTCCGACACGGGAAGCCACAGATAGACCTGTATGTAGCGGCAGAACCACTGCGTGAGCGTGCTTTGGAAGCCGTCCCACACCGAGATGGCGAAGGCTACCGGACCGAGTATCGCCAGCACCACGAGGAAGAAGGTGCGGATGGTGTCTATCACGAGGGCGGCGGCTTGGAACATCAGTTCCAGTATCTCGCGGAAGAAGTCGCGGATGCCTTTCTTTATTTCATACATCTTCCGGTCGAGGTACATTTTCGCCATCGTCACCATGTCGGCGGGCGACCAGCCCAGTTCCTCCAGCTGCTTGTCGTACTCCTCGTTTGACACGAGGTAGGCGGTTTCGGGGTTGCGCACCATCGCCTCGTATTCCAGCCTGTCCTTCTGCTCACGGTACCGGTTCATGTCCAGCGTCTGCGTTTCCAGCAGTTTCGCCGTGCCCTGCACGACGGGCGAGAGGACGCTGTTCACCGTGCCAAGCACCACCGTGGGGAAGAATATGATACACAGACCGATGGCGAACGGGCGGAGCATGGGGAACACGTCTATCGGTTCGGCTCTCGCCAGTGATTGCCATACACGATATGCCACGTAGAACAGCGCGCCCAGCCCGGCTATCCCTTTCGCCACGCCCGCCATGTCACCGCACAGGGGCATCATCTGCCCGTAGAGCGAGCGCAGGATCTGATGAAGGTTGTCGAACTCCATAGGCTACCAGTATCTTTCGTTCATACTGCCGTACAGCCCCATGATGCGGTCGAGGTCGTTCCTCTTCTTTGCCCGCAGGTAGCTCACGCCGATGTTCTTGTTGGTGTAATAGCTCACGAGGTTGCGGTAACGCTTCATCTTGGAGTGGCAGCGTTCCACCACGTCCATACGCTCCTTGTCGGTCATGGAGAGCGTGGTGATGTTCACCACGTTCTTCAACTCCGTCAGCACGTCGTTACTCTCCTCCAAGAGCTTCGTGTAGCCGAAGGCGATGGCTCCGAGTTCCTCCACCGTGAAGCTGTCGTCGCGCAGCATCTTCTGGAAGCTGGTGACGTAGATGTCGGTGATGTCGCCCACCATCAGGATGGTCTGCTGCACCTTGCGTGCGTCCTTGACCAGATTGTTCACCGATTTGAGGGCGTCGTAATACTTCTTGCCCTGCTCATAGATTTTCACCGTTTCCTGAAAGTTCTTCACCATATTCTGGGCGGTGGTCGAGGTATGCACCACGTTCTTCGAGGTGTTCACGATGCTCTGCGCGATGTTGGACGGGTCTATCACCGCCCACTGTGCGCTTGCCCTGCCGGCTGCAAACAGGCACAGGCAGATAATAAGTGTCATTCTTGTTCTCATGTTACTTTGGATTTTAGTGGGTTTCATTATTTATTGTCCGCTTGCCGGATGGTCCGGTTTCGGGGTCACACGCACGTAGTCCCCGTTCGGCGAGAAGGTCAGGACGTCCGTCGCCTCGTTGTAGGACACGTCGATGCGGAAGCCGGTGTTCATGAAAAGGTTGCCGTTCTCCTCCTGCAAGAGGTAGGTTTCCGGCTTCAGCCTGCGGCGGATGCCGCTCCGCTTGAACACCGTCACCTTGTAGGCTTCACCCTCCTTGTAGATAAGCACGTCGGGCTTCCCCTCCACGCTCTCCCAGTTCCCGCAAAGCAGGTCGCGGCGGTTGTCCACGGTTTCGCAGGATTGCAGCACCATGACCGCCAGCCCGATCAGACACTTGCTGACTTGCAGCATTTTCGTTCTTGATATACTCATACGCATTTTCTGTTTTTAGTTGATGAATCTGTTTTACTTATTGCCTATTCCTTGTTTCTCCGTCTTTCGGCAAGCTGCCGGATGGCGGCTTCGATGTCGCCGCCCAGCTTTTCCGCCAGACGGTACACCTCCACCTTCTCCGTTTCTTCGGTGGTGTACGCCAGATATTCCTCCGCGCTCACTTCGGTGGCATAGACAGCCGACTGCGTGCCGCCCAGCCCGATCCAGACTTCCTTGTAGAGCCTTGACGGGTTGTTCGCCATGTTGATGGAGAGTATCTGCGACTTCTCCTTCTCCGTCAGACCTAAAAGGGACTGTATGGCATCAAACTTGTTCATATATTTCCTTTGGTCGAGGAGTATCTTGCAGTCGGAGTTGTTGATGATGCTCTCCTTGACCACGGGCGAGGAAATGATGTCGTCCACCTCCTGCGTCACCACGATCGCCTCGCCGAAATACTTGCGCACGGTCTTGTACATATAGCGCAGGTACTCAGCCATGTTCGCCGAAGAGAGAGCCTTCCAAGCCTCTTCCACTATCAGTTGCTTGCGCACGCCTTTCAGACGGCGCATCTTGTTAATGAAGGCTTCCATGATGATTATGGTCACCACCGGGAAAAGCTCGCGATTTTCCTTAATACTGTCAATCTCGAAGACGATGAACCGCTTGCCGAGCAGGTCGATGTTCTCCGTGGAGTTGAGCAGGAAGTCGTAGCGTCCGCCCCGGTAATACTGCCGCATGGTGGTAAGCATGTTGTCGATGTTGAAGTCGGACTTCTCCACCTTGATGTCACGCTGTGCCAGCTCGCGGCGGTAGTCGTCGCGCATGTACTCGTAGAAGGTGTTGAACGAGGGGACGATGCTCCGGTCAGCCCTGATGCGTTCGATGTAGGCGTTCACCGCGCTGCCCAGCTCGCCGCTCTCGGTCTTCGTCACCTTGTCGTCCTCCGACTTCCAGAGCGTCAGCAGCAGCGTCTTGATGCTGTCCTTCTTCTCCACGTCGTACACGTAGTCGTCGGTGTAGAACGGGTTGAACGAAATCGGTTTCTCCTCCGTATAGGTGAAATACACGCCGTCCGCGCCGTTTGTCTTGCGCCGTATCATTTCGCACAAGCCCTGATAGGAGTTTCCCGTGTCCACCAGCACCACGTGCGCGCCCTGTTCCCAATACTGCCTCACGAGGTGGTTCATGAAGAACGACTTGCCCGAACCGCTCGGTCCCAGCACGAACTTGTTGCGGTTGGTGGTGATGCCGCGCTTCATCGGCAGGTCGCTGATGTCGAGGTGCAGGGGCTTCCCCGTGAGCCTGTCCACCATCTTGATGCCGAAGGGCGAGAGCGAGCTGCGGTAGTTGGTTTCCTCCGTAAAGAGGCATACCGCCTGCTCGATGAACGTATGGAAACTTTCCTCGGCAGGAAAGTCCGCCGCGTTGCCGGGCATCGCCGCCCAGTAGAGCGTCGGGCAGTCGATGGTGTTGTGGCGCGGCACGCACTCCATGCTTGCCAGCTGGCTGCCCACGTCGTTCTTGATATGCTTCAGTTCCTCCGCGTCGTCGCTCCACGCCATGACGTTGAAGTGCGCCCGCACCGAGGTCAGCCCGTAGGAATGGGCTTCGTTCAGGTACCGGTCCGTCCACTCGCGGTTGATGCTGTTGCTCCTCGAATAGCGGGAGAGCGACTGCATGTTCCTTGCGGACTTCTCGAACTTCTGCAAGTTTTCCTCGCTGTTGTCTATTAGCACATACTGGTTGTAGATGTGGTTGCAGGAGAGCAGCAGCCCCACCGGGGAGGCAAAGGAGAGGCGGCAGTCGCTTCTGTCCGTGGAGAGTTTCTCGTAGCGGATGTCGGTAGCCACCTTTCCGGGCATGTCCTCCGCGTCGGAGAGGGTGTGCAGGCACAGGCGGTTGTCGCCGATGCGCATTTCCCTTGCCGAGAGGTCGATGTCCTGCAAGGTCGCATTCCCTTCGGGCATAAGCGAGAAGTAACGCTCTATCAGCCCGGCGGACTTCTCCGTGCCGACAATCTCGTCGGTGGAGAGCCGGCGCAGCCTGACAAAGCCGCTGTCGTTCATGATGCGCTCGAACTGTTCGGCGGCCTCCATAAACTTCCCGGCGGTTTCCTTGTCCAGCTCCTTCGGGATGATATGCCCCCGGCACAGCGTGCTGAAGTTGCTCTGCATCCGGTTGCGCTCCTTCGTCGTCTTGGTCAGGTAGAGGTAGCAGGTGTGCTTCAGGTACGGACGCTCGTTGAAGTGACGCTCGTTGGAGCGGCTCAGGAAGCTCATGTCCTCCTTTTGCAGTTCCGGCTTGTAGCGTTCCTTGATGAACCAGTCCTGCTTGTGGACTACGCAGAAGTCCGGCAGCACCTTGATAGCCTTGCACCAGCAGCCGTGTATCGCCTCGTACTCCGCGCCCGTCACGGTGTAAAGCTCCGGCAGCTCCACCTCGAAAGCCACCGTGATGTCGGCGTCTTTGGAGATGATGCAGCCATGCTCCACCGCCAATAGCGGGAACCTGTTTTCCAGTGTCGTCATTTTGGATGTATTTCTCATGTCGTTTCTTCCTTTCGTTGCCGTTTGAATAATCGGGTGATCCGCCGCCGGTTGATAAGGTATCGGGGATGGTTCCGTGCCGCTCCCAGCTTCATAAGCCCGTGTTCGCCGTACCGTGCGTTCAGCGCGAAGGTCTGCCATACGAGGACGGAGGACGATGCCGCGCCAAAGCCGATACATACCCACTGGTCGATGCCGACCATGTAGAGGATGACGAACAGGATGAAGAGTGCCAGCAGACCTCCGCAGAAAATGAAGAGGTATTGTGCCTTCAGACCCTTGAACTCGACCGGACGGCCGATACCCTTGTTTATCGGGTATTCAGCCATACATTGTTTATTAAAGGAAGAATGAACGCAGGATAGTCGCGGCGACAATCAGGAAAATGCACGCTCCGAACCAGCTTGCGGCGGTCTTCGAGGTGTCGGGGTCGCCGGACGAGAATTTTCCGTACACTTTTACGCCTCCGATAAGACCGATTACAGCACCGACGGCGTAAATCAGTTTTACTCCCGGATCGAAATAGGAACTCACCATAGAGGTGGCTTCGTTGATGCCCGCCATGCCGTTTCCCTGCGCGAAGGCGGAGGCGGTTGCGGCAACCAGAAGTGCCGCAGAGATGATGAACTTTTGTCTGATGTTCTTGTTCATAAACTGTTCTTGTTTTGTGCCGTCCAAAGGGTGGATGGTCCTTTTTCGGGCGGTTGATACTTGATTACTTTACTTTGGTTTAGTGGATTCTCCCTTTGTTTCCACGGACTTGGGAGGGTCCGTTGCGGACGGGCCGTACCTTGTACCGCCGTGCCGCGTGGTGTGATGTTGTCTTACGTTTTCATTTTTTCTATCGTCTTTCGTTACACATACTTCCGGATGTCGAACTCCTCGATATTGTCGGGGACGGTAAATTCCTTGTCCGGTTTCTTCAGCCGGATTTCAATAAGCCCCTTGATGCGGATGCTCAGTTCTGTCGAGCCTGCCATCAGTTTCTCGTACAGTTCCGTCCCTTCCATGTCGGTGAAGACCTTTGCTGCCCGGTCCTGTTCCGCCGTTGTCGCCTGCGGATTCTTGGCGGTCTTGACGGCATCGTCTATCTCGTCGAAGCTGTTGCCTGAAGCCCGTGGCAGATCCGGACCATTCTCTTCCGGTTCGTCCTCTCCGAACTCCAGTTCCGAAGGCTGCATGCTCGTGAAGGTTTCGTCGAGCTTCTCTTCCGGGACTTGTGCCGGACAGTACACGGCTTCCGCGTTTCCGTCGTCAAAAGTAGCGTCTTCTTCCGCCAGCCCAATGCCTTTTTCCGAAGTGGCAGCTTCTTGCGCCGGTATGGCAGCGGTTGTCCGGGTCGATGCCATCCTGAAACGGCTCTTGCCGATGATGTCCGGTTTTTCTGCGGGTGGTGTTTCCCGTACTGTTTCCTGCTTTACCGTCGTGCCGCCCAATGACCTCCACAGTCCGGCAATGCCTCTAAGGAAGCGGACGAGCTTCGTTTCCATGATGCGGTCGTAGAGCAGCAGGAACAGGAACCACAGGTTACAGCCCACCGATACAGTCAGGAGAATCATCGTCATGCTCATAGCTCTACTTTGGGGACTGAGTCCAACATACGGTTGATTTCGGCACGGTGTGTCTGGAAATGTTCGTTAAGCACATTGTCCAGATAGTCGGCGATGGTCAGATTTCCTTTACCTAATAAATAGGTGATTTCGGTTATCACGCTGTGGTTTGCCAAACTGATGTACACTTGCTTTCCCTCTCTCGCCTTGATGCCTGATTTTTTCAGGAAGGCGCGATAGTCATTCTTTTTTCTTTTCATGTCTGTTTCTTTTTGACGGTTAAAATACTGAATTGTAATTCCGGGCGTAAAGGCTCTTTATCGCCTCCTCGCACTGGTTGAAGTGGTGCGTAAGCACATGGTCGATGTAGGCGGACAGCGACAGCCGGTCATGCCCGATCACACGGGTGATGCGCATGATGCGGTCGTGGTACTCCGGGCGCACATACGCCATCTTCCCCTCCCGCGCCTTCACTTCGGGTTCACGGATGAAAAGCCGTTCATAGTCCTTTTCGCCGCATTTGCCGCCTACCGGCACGGGCGACAGGATTTCCACACTCGCCTGCACTTGGGCAAGCATACTTCCGCCGTCATGATGCGGATTTCTGTTTTTCTGGTTCTTTTCCTGATTCATATCCATATTCATATTAAGTCTTCACGTTGTTTCCTGTACAGTTCGTTTATTTTCTCCTTGTGCTGTTCCAGATGCTGGCGCAGCACGGTGTCCACGTAGCCGCCTACCGAGATTTCCCGCCCGGCGATGTCGTTAACGATTTTAAGAATCTTGCTGTGTACGTCGCGGCTGATATAGACGCACTGGCGTGTCTTTATCTCGTTGCGGCGCAGGAACAGTCCGGTGTAGTCATCCTCCTGCCGTTTGCGGCGTCCGCTGTCTTTCAGCGGTTTCTCCTTTGCCGGTGACGGTGCGGACGGCTGTTCCGATTCGGGAACGCTTTCTTTTTCGGGGGCCGGCGCGGGCGGCTCCTGCGCGCGGTACAGGGTTCCGTCCTGCTTGCGCCTGCCGATAGAGGCTATCAACAGTTCCTCGTCGATGCCTTCGGTGTTCACTTTCCTGCTGCCCATGTTCATCGCGGTTTGATGATGCTGACAATCTCTTCCGAGAACTCACGGATGCCGCTCCCTTTCAGCAGGGACGTGTCCATCGGGAAGATGGTCGAGCGGAAAACGCCCTTGCGTTCTTCCGAGAGGTCGCGCCGGAATTTCTTGCTGTCGGGCAGGCGTGTGGACAAGACCGACAGTCCCATTTCGGCAATCACATCTTCATACAGGTCGTACAGCCCGTTCTTCTCCCTGCCGTCCACCATCGTCCAGAACAGGTGAAGACCTTTTGTTTTCGCCTGTCCCGTCGTCATTAGGTTGTCACGGAACATCGCGGCGAATTGCAGGGTGCTTTCCACGACGAAGCGGTCGGCACTCATGGGCGTGAAGATGTAGTCCATCTGGGAGAGCGTCTTGACAACGCCGTCGCTACGGAGCGTGCCCGGCATGTCGAAGAACACGATGTCGGGTTTCACCTCCTCGCTGACGAGCATCCTGTCGGCATCGTCGAGGGCGTCCTGTGAGTTACTCTTGATGACCGGGTAGGCGTTCTTCCTGACCTTGCGGAAGTGGTCGCACGCGAGTGCCTTGAAACAGAGGCTCTCGTCGATAAGTTTCGTTTCACGTTCACGCAGACCGTGGATGCTGTGTTGCGGGTCGTCGCAGTCTATGACGGCGACATTGTAGCCCTTCACGTTGTGGAGGTAGTTGGCGGCAAGAGCCGTGACGGTGGATTTGCCGATGCCTCCCTTTTGTGTTGCGAATGCAACGAAGATTTCATTACTCATGGTTCTATTGCTTTTAATGGTTGATGAATTGTTTTCCTGTTCCTGTACGGAAGCGGTGACGTATATATCCGCGTCCGCGAATCATTATCCGGGCGGTCCGTCACGTATCCGTTTCAACGGTGAAGCCGGGATTCGGATAACCGGTGAATGACGGCATTGCGTCATGAAGTCATTGAATCCGTGAATCACCGCGTTGTTGTAAAACCGGGTATCCGGCAGTGCGGATATTCGGTTTTGCAAATGTCCGCCTAAGCGGTTTGCCGGGTATCTGAAAGTTCCTTTTTCCATATCTTCAAATCGTTCGTTTCTTGAATCATGCTGCAAATAAACAAGTATATTCCGGAACTTGTATCACTTCTCCGGCAAGTGGCAGCATGTTGCGCCGATTGGCAGTCATTGACCGGGTCAAGCCTCTGTCCGATACCGCTTTAAGGGCGTAACTTTGCACCCGAACGGCAGGGTTCGCCGCAGGTGGCGCAGCCCGGAGTTTGAAAGGCATTCCCCCAATCCGTCCCCGACGGATTTTTATGTTCTCCTGAACATAGCAAGGTATATTTTCAGCCGCTCAAAACATTTTGAGCAGCCACGAAAACGCCTTGCCCTTGCAGGGGGCGGGCTTACCCTCCGAAGTCGGGAAGCCTCTCAAACCTGCGGTGTCTGTGACCCATAGCGGCGGCTTATGCCGCCAATCCGCTAAATCCAAAGTAATATGAGTGAAAAAAGAAGAAACAAAGGCGGGAGAAATCCCAAACTCGATCCGGCGGTGTTCCGCTACACCGTCCGTTTCAGCGAGGAGGAACACAACCGTTTCCTCTCCATGTTCGAGAAGTCGGGCGTTTACGCCAAGTCGGTTTTCCTGAAGGCGCACTTCTTCGGGCAGCCGTTCAAGGTGCTGAAAGTGGACAAGACGCTGGTGGATTACTACACCAGACTGTCCGATTTTCACGCGCAGTTCCGCGCAATAGGTACAAATTACAACCAAGTCGTGAAGGAACTGAGGTTGCATTTTTCCGAGAAAAAGGCGATGGCGTTGCTCTACAAGCTGGAGCAACAGACCGTCGAACTCGTGAAACTGAGCCGCCGGATTGTGGAACTTTCAAGGGAAATGGAGGCGAAATGGTCGCAAAAATCAGTGTAGGCAGCTCGTTGTACGGCGCGATTGCCTACAACGGGGAGAGTGCGTCCGTAATGGTCGCATAACAAATACCTCTTTGGCAAGAGGTTAGATAAGTGTTCCAAATAACATATTGGGGTAAAATCACCCCAACAAACAGTTGTTAACAACCAAATAACAAAGTTTAACTATGTTATATTATCTATTCCCATCCGA